>NZ_JADEWJ010000458.1:0-1224 GCF_015207725.1 Synechocystis sp. LEGE 06083 | reverse complement strand
GATCCCAACAGAGCTAGGGACACCGATAAACCCGTTAAAAGGCTGTCAGTCTGAAAATGTTTTTGTAGGGCTGCCACGGCCCCATTGATCACCGCTGTGTCAAAGCCAAACAGAAACCCCCCCAGGGCCGCTACTCCCGAAATCAGGAGGACAAACTTAACGTTAGCCGTAGATTGGGGAGGGGAAGGGGAGGAATTCATGTTAAGCAGAAATTTAAGAAGTTAGCCTATGGCAAGTTGCGCTTGCCCAAGAACTAAATCCTATCAAGTAAAAAAACTTTGTCATGAATTCTTAATTAAATGTTGCAAAACACTGCCATGGAAAACCATGAACAAAACTAGTTCAAGATAACCATGGATCCATGGAAGGGAATTTTTTAATATTGAAACAATTTCATTATTTTGCTCGCCGTTGTTGCTTTTGACCCCAGGCGATCGCCTAGGGATTGACCCGTGGCACGATAGAATCGAACATTGTCCCCGATCAATTCCTTTCCATGCAAAGACTGCGTTGGCTACTGCTTTTAATTGTCGTCTTGGTCATTGGGGCCAGTTTTGTGCTGGCCAAGTTGCCCCTGCAACTGGGTTTAGACCTACGGGGGGGCGCCCAGTTAACTATTGAAGTCCAACCCACCGCAGAAATTCCCCAAATCGACAACGATAGTTTGGTGGCAGTAAAAACAGTGATCGAAAACCGGGTTAATGCCCTGGGAGTATCGGAACCCTTGGTGCAAACTGCTGGGGAAGATAAAGTGGTGGTGCAACTGCCTGGGGTAACCGATCCGGGTCAGGCAGAAAGGATTTTGGGGGGGACAGCCCAGTTAGAATTTCAGCAGCAACGGCCCGGCACAGAGGGAGAATTTCAAGCGGAATACACGATTAAGCGCCAACTGGATGCGGAATTGGAAAATCTCCGTCGCTCCGGTGCTTCCCCGGAAAATAGCGATCGCCTCCAGCAATTGTTGGCAGAACGGGAACAGTCCAACCAAGCTTTGCTGGCGCTGTTTGAACCCATGGGACTAACGGGGAAAAACCTCACTGATGCCCGCCCCAGTCCCAACCAATCTGGTACTGCGTGGGAAGTGGCCCTCCGTTTTGACGAAGAAGGGGGAAAGAAATTTGCCGAGTTAACCCAGGCTGTTGCTGGTACAGGACGGAGCTTAGGCGTGTTTTTGGATAATGACCTCATCAGTGCTCCGGTGGTGGGGGTGGAATTTGCTAATAC
>NZ_JADEWJ010000457.1:0-1229 GCF_015207725.1 Synechocystis sp. LEGE 06083 | reverse complement strand
AAGCTTTTTGGAAGGCTTGCGATTATCCTGATCAAAATTCCAGCGGCCCCCCACGGGTTGATCGTCTGCCATTAAAATTTGCCAACGTTTGCGCCCTGCACGGTAAAAATCCTCTAGCAATAGGCGCTTACGATCGCCAGCCCAGGCAGCAAAATCTTCCTTGGGCCAGAGAAAATGATTGTTGGGCAATAGGGTCAGTTCACAGGGCAGACTAAGAGACCGTAACCAGGCTTCAAAGGGGCGATCGCCGGGGGTCATGACTTGGAGATGGCTAATGCCCTGGATTTTGAGCCAATGGTATAAGGGAGTGAGGAAGTCTTCGGCGATTTCATAAGTAACCGACCAGCCCTCGGCCCTCAATTCCTCTGCGAAGTGCCGCATGGCGGACCAAACCAACACTAATTTTTGGCGATGGTAGGGCCGTTGGCGGGCAAATTCTGCCGATTCAATCAAGAGAACGGGGACTTGTGAGCGATTATCTTGATAGCTTTTTAAGGCCGCTTGCCCCAACCAAAGTTGATCTCCCAATACCCAAATGCCAATGGTCATAGCAGTAATTTTGTGTGAGGAACGGGTAAAGTCGCTGTTATCCACGGCCGGCGATCGCCAATAGCAAAAGGCCTAGTTGAAAATCCACCAGCCCTGGTCAAAGCAGGTTATGAGTAGGGAAACCGACAATAATAATTAGGGTAAATCAAGAAAAATGTCTCAAGAATTAGACTTTCGGGACAACCTTTCATAGACCGTAGCTAAACCCCGAGCATTGCCGACGTTACCGGGAAATAACACCACCGGCAAAAGGGGAAAACGGGGATGATCCTGTGCGGTCCGAACCAAAGAACAACCAGGGATAATTTGCCCCAACAGGCGCACAGAAGTTAACTGTAGTCCCACACTGAGTACATCATTGGAAGTGATACCTCCTTTGCTGATCAAAAAGCCGATGTCCTGGGGTAATTGTTGAACAATTTTCATTAACAGTTGGGACAGGGTAACGCCAAAGTCTAACCGTGCCTGCACCGAAGCAAAACTTAATTCCCCCCGACTGGTGTAAATTACCGGTGTTTTTCCCCCAGCCCGAATTTCGTTCACCGTCGTTAAAGCGTTGGCAATGATTTCGGCTTCACTGTCGGGATGATCCCGCAACTGTTGCACTGGAATTTCAATGCCCTGCACCGTTTCGTCCTTGAGCAATGTCATCAACTGTTCCGTGGTTTTTTGCACATGGG
>NZ_JADEWJ010000108.1:0-11256 GCF_015207725.1 Synechocystis sp. LEGE 06083 | reverse complement strand
GTAAGTTGCTGGGGGCCGGAGCGGGGGGGTTTATGTTATTTTTTGCCCCACCATCAGTGCATCCCCGTTTGGCGGAAACTTTTAAAAATCATCAGGTTTTATCGGTGAAAATTAACGCTCCCGGTTCCCAAATCATCTTCTCCTAGGTTGAAAGCTGTTTAACTTAATAAGACCTTGGCGGTTAGGCAGAGGTGGGAAAAGTATCATGGTTAATAATTCCCTAATTCTTCTCCAATGAACTTAGCCACCATTAAAGCAACCCTACCGGAACTAATTGGCCGTTACCAGTCCCAGGCGGACTTTATCAGTATCCGGTTGGAACAGTCTGAAGGCACCCAAATTAGCTTACGGGGTAACCAGGTGGAAACTCTCAGTGAGGGCATTGCCATTGGTGGCCAGGTGCGGGTTTGCCATCAAGGGGGTTGGGGGTTTGCCAGTTTTAATCGTTGGGAGCAGTTACGCCAAAGATTAGAAGAGGCGATCGCCGCGGCCCGGTTAATTGGGGACGATGAAACCCTGTTGGCTCCCATTGATCCAGTCCAGCAAACCTTTATTAATCCTTTGACGGGTAAAGACCCCCGTGAGATTAGTTTGGCTGATAAAAAAGCCCTCTGTGACCATTACAATGATCTGCTCCGGGGCACCAGCGATAAAATTACCACCACCCATGTGCGATATGGCGACAGTCAACAAACGGTGTTGCTCGCCACTTCGGAAGGGACTTTGTTGGAGCAATGTTGGTGGGACTTGGAAATGCGTTTTGCCGCCACTGCAAAGGATGGCAATGGGGTGCAAGTAGGTAGGGAAACCACAGGCTCCCGCCGGGGCTATGGGGACTTGGAAAATTTAGATGCCGTGGTGCAGGGGGCTGCGAAACGGGCGGTGAAAGCGTTAACTTTGCCCACAGTGCAGGGAAAAATTTATCCGGTGGTAATTGACCCCATTTTGACTGGGCTGTTTGTCCACGAGGCCTTTGGCCATTTATCCGAAGCAGATATGCTCTACGAAAATCCCGACTTTTTGGAAGTGATGAGTTTGGGGCGACGCTTTGGTCCGCCGGAGTTGCAAATTTTTGATGGGGCGGCCCCCCCAGGGCACCGGGGCAGTTACGGTTTTGACGACGAAGGGGTACCGGCCACCACCACCCAACTAATTAAAGACGGCGAGTTGGTAGGCAGACTCCACTCCCGAGAAACGGCAGGGAAGTTGGGGGAACAACCCACTGGTAATGCCCGCTGTTTGAATTACCACTATCCCCCCATTGTGCGCATGACCAATACGTGGATTGGCCGGGGAGCAACCCCTGTGGCCCATTTGTTAGACGGCATTGAGGAGGGGGTTTATGCCCAAAACTGGCTCGGGGGTATGACCAATGGGGAAATGTTCACCTTCAGTGCGGGGGAGGCTTGGATGATCCGCCATGGCCAGCTAGCAGAACCGGTTAAGGATGTGACCCTCTCTGGCAATGTCTTTAAAACCCTGGCTAACATCGAGGCGATCGCCGACGACTTTTATTGGGATGAGTCCGGGGGCTGTGGTAAAGGGGGCCAAAATGGCCTAGCAGTGGGTTGCGGTGGCCCCAGTTTACGCATCCGGGATGTGGTAGTGGGGGGCGATGCTGCCTAGGTCCTTTGCCCCTCCGACCTTTGGGGGCAGATAATACCTCCCCCTAACACCCGATCACCGTCGTAGAATACTGCCGCTTGGCCGGGGGTGATGCCAAATTGGGGTTCGTCAAACACCAGTTTGATTTGTTGGTCGTCCCAGGAAATTGCATTAACCGTCACCGGAGCAGAACGGTAGCGCACCTGCACCTCACAACGGATGGGGGCCGTTGGTTCGGGAATGGAAACCCAATTTAACCTTTGCACGTAGCATTCCCCACTGCCCGCACTCTGGCGATCGCCAACAATAACCCGATTCATTACCGGATCGAGTTTAACAACGTATAAAGGTTCCGCCGCCGCAATGCCCAACCCTTTCCGTTGCCCAATGGTGTAGTGGTGAATGCCCTCATGGTGACCCAGCACCGCCCCGGACAGGTCGACAATTTCCCCTGCTTTGGGGGCAATGTATTTGTCCAAAAAGTCCCTCATGGAGCCATGGGCTTCAATCAGACATAAATCCTGACTATCCTTCTTCTCTGCTGTGCTGAGGTCAAACTCCGCCGCCAACTGTCGGGTAACGGTCTTGGTTTGTTCCCCCAGGGGAAACAGGGTTGCCGCCAAAATTTCCTGGGACAGGTCATACAAAAAATAGGATTGATCCTTCTGGCGATCGACCGCCCGCAACAACTCATAGCGTTGACTGTCTTCGTTAAAGCGAATGCGAGCATAATGCCCCGTGGCAATTTTATCGATACCAAGGGACTGTTGGGCGTATTGCAACATAGGGCCAAACTTCACCGCCTTATTACATTGGGAACAGGGCAATGGAGTCACTCCCTCACCGTAACCCTGCACCAGGTAATCAATGATGTGATTTTGGAATAAATCCCTGGTATCAACAATTTCATGGGGTACTCCCAACTGTTCACAGATAGAAGCGGCATCCACCAGCCCTTCCGAACAGCACTGACCCTTACCCTTCATTAACCAGAGAGTCACCCCCACCACGGCATAACCTTGACGGTGCAACAGGGCCGCCGCCACCGAACTATCTACCCCACCGGATAGTCCCACCACTACTTTCTGCGTCATTGCTCGTTTACTCTGCGCTCTAAATTGACAAGTGTTGCTCTAACAAATAAGCCCTAACTCAGCTTAACCTAGAAAAACTACCGCTAAAGACTGATATAACCCAAAACTACCAAAAACTAAGAGTTATACGGTCGAGGGCGATCGCCAACTATTATCATCGGACCTGGTTGACAAAACTTAACCCGATCTTTTCTATTCTTGAAATCAGCCAAATCAAAAAGACAGCAACATATCCACGGGAAATTTTTTGAATGGGTCAAGTGAGATAAAATTATCCCATCTATTTGTTGTCTATTTATGGAGTAAAAATATATGAACATCAATACATCTATCATTGACCAGCGTTTGCTATCAATTGTTGAAGATATTCGCCAAAAAGCTTCTGAAGAATTAAATATAAAAGATGAAGGCAAGCTTAAATCCCTTGCCTTTGTTTATCTATGTGTTCAAACTATCTTAGATTTAGAAAATGACAAAGCTTTTGATTGCTTAACCGAAGGAGGAGGGGACTTTGGAGTTGATGCCATGCACATCTCGGAGGAGTATGACGGCGAATTTACAGTTAGCCTATTTCAGGGTAAATATAAGAACAGTTTAGAAGGAAATTCTAATTTTCCGGAGGAAGGAATAGAGAAATTAATAAACGCCATTCAATATTTATTTAATCCGGCCGCCAAGCTAGAATACATTAACGAAAGATTACTCACAAAAGTGGAAGAAGCTCGTAGTTTAATTCGGGATGGTTATATTCCACAAGTTAGAGCGCTGGCTTGTAATAATGGGCTGAAATGGAATTCATCTGGTGAAGAAGCTATTGAGCGTGCTGGATTTGGAGATCAGGTTACATGGGAACATATCAACCATGACCGGCTCGTAAAAATTCTTCAAGCTTCCAGACCTGTAAAAGATACTTTACAGCTGAGTGGAAAAGCTATAGTTGAAGATATGGAGTTCAGCCGGGTACTGGTAGGTCGAATTTCCGTCACCGAAATTGCCACACTTATTGATCGACATGGTGAACGATTATTAGAGCGTAATATTCGTCGCTATTTAGGATTACAGGGAAATCGTGTTAACGAGGACATTCGTCATACTTTAACTAGTGATGAAAAAAATAATTTTTACTTTTATAACAATGGGATAACCCTAACTTGTGACAGCTTTTCATATAACGCACTGCAGGACAGTAATTATCAAGTACGTGTCGAGAATTTACAAATTATTAATGGTGGTCAGACCTGTATAACCATATCTAAAACTTTACAGCAACCACATTTACTTCATCAAAATGCCCAAGCCTATGTTCTTCTTCGACTTTATCAATTGCCCTCTGAAAATGAAGGCTTAGTGCAAAGAATAACCTATGCCACTAATAGCCAAAATCCAGTAGATCTCAAAGATTTACGAGCTAATGATGAACGTCAACAAAGATTAGAAATGGATATTAAGCAATTGGGATTTAACTATCGGCGGAAACGATCTGATACTAGCACTCGGTCTGCCGATATCACCTCGGGGGTAGCCGCTGAGGCAGTATTATCTGTTTGGAGAAGAAAACCTCACCAAGCAAAATTTTTCTCCCGTGAGCATTTTGGAAAACTATATGATTCGATATTCACCGAACAATTAAACGGAGCCCAGGTGATAGTAGCTGTTCAACTTTACAGAATTGCAGAAAATCGTCGCAAAAGATCAGAAACCACTGACCCAGACTTTGTTCGCTATGCTTCATGTTTTATTGCAATGCAGATGGGACAAAAACTTTTGAATGAGATGAATGTTCAAATCAAAGATATTAGCCACAAAAATTTTAAATTTACCCAACAACTTATTGAGAAAAATGGTGAGATTTATTTTAATGCTTCATTGCAGGATATTCAAAAGGCACTCGAAGATCTTTATGGAGAACAAGAGATTTCCCTACAGCAACTATCTGCAACCTTCCGGCGCGGTGATCTAATCAGCCGACTTGAATAAATTCTCGTTACTCAAGATATTTGATTTTAAATATTTTTGCGGGACTGTATTCGTGCGGCTTCATTCTTGATGTCCAAATCTAAAAATTTTTCCTGATTGAGGCGGCATAGTTACAGATAAAACCGATGGAGTTTGTTGGATTTCTATTTGACTATCAGTGGTAAAAATAGACTCTATCCTTTCTATTTTGTCTAAATCTAAAATTTCTGGAGATAATGAAATTTCTGTGACATTGTCTCCCGCATTAACAGCAATAATTAGGGTTTCATCACTGTATTGCCGCTGGAAAACATAGCCCATACCTGCCGTGACGAGAATTTTGTAATCCCCCAGTTGCAAGCATTGATAGCGATGGCGCAGAGCGATCAATTGACGATAAAATTCCCAACAATCTAAATCCCAATCAGTTTTTGCAGGAAAAACTCGGCGGCAATCTGGATCTGCTCCCCCTGCTAAGCCCACTTCGTCACCGTAGTAAACACAGGGAGCACCAGGGAAAGTAAACATTAGTAGGAGGGCTAGGTTAACGCTGGGGCGATCGCCATTGGCCAGGGTTAAGAGGCGGGCGGTGTCGTGGCTATTGAGCAAATTCAATTGGGTTAACTGAATCTCCCAGGGGTGTCGTTGCAGAAGTTGGCTAATTTTTTCTCCATAGGCTTCTGCGTTGAGGGCGGGGTAGGGACAATATTCTTCCCCCCGTAGATGTTCTTTTTGCAGGCGATCGCCAATGGTGAAGGCCACTGTTGGTTCAGTAAATCGATAATTCATCACGCCATCAAACTGATCTCCGCCTAACCAAGGGCTAGCATCACACCAAATTTCCCCCACAATGTAGGCTTCTGGATTAATGGCTTTGACCCGACGGCGAAATTCTGGCCAAAAATCTGCCGCTTTGACGCAATCGGGCACATCCAAGCGCCAACCATCAATGCCTTGGGCAATCCAATATTCCCCTACCCGCATCAAATATTCCCGCACGTCGGGATTATCGTGGTTAAACTGCGGCAAGGCTCGCAAATCTACCCAACCCCGATAATTAGCCGGCAAAGAACCGTCATAGGCTGATAAAGGCCAGTCTTCGATGTAAAACCAATCTAACCAGGGGGAATGGGGCCCGTTTTCCAAAATGTCGTTGAAAAAGTAGAAACCCCGACTGGCATGGTTAAACACTCCGTCCAACACTACTTTCATTTCTCGACTATGGGCCGCAGTTAGTAGGGCCTGCAAAGCTTCATTGCCTCCCAGGAGAGGGTCCACTTGGTAATAGTCATGGGTGTGGTAACGATGATTACAGGCGGACTGAAAAATGGGGGTCAAATAGAGAGCCGTAATACCCAATTCCTGGAGATAATCTAACTGTTCAATCACGCCCCAAAGATTTCCCCCCTTATAACCCTGCACTGTGAGGGGAGTGTCCCATGGCTCTAACTTTGGTTGTTGAGCAACGGCGATCGCCTGATGGCGGCCAATGGCAAAACGATCCGGAAAAATTTGATAGAAAACAGCTTTTTTAACCCAATCTGGGGTTGCAACCATGGTGATGATAATCCTCGCTAATACTCTCGCAGGCACAATGGTGGGGGACGGGGTTTTAACGCCAGTTTTTCGATAAACTGGAAGCTCAGTTTCCCTCCAGGTTTATTCCTATGCTCCGACTTGAACACATCCGCAAAATTTATCCCACCGGCGAAGTTCTTAAAGATGTGAACTGGGAAGTTAAACCAGAAGAACGGGTAGGCCTGGTGGGGGTCAACGGGGCCGGAAAATCCACCCAACTCAAGATCATTATGGGGGAAGTGGAGGCCACTGCGGGGGAAATTATTCGGCCAACGGCCCTGAAAATCGCCCATTTAACCCAAGAATTTGACGTTACCCCCACCCGTACTTTACGGGAGGAAATGTGGACCGTATTCACCGAGGCGAACCAGGTTCAGGACTCCATGCACCATGTCCATCAGGCTATGGAAGTGGCCGATCCGGACGCCCTGGAAGATTTAATTCATAAATTAGATAAATTACAACGACAGTTTGAAGCCCTGGACGGTTATCGGTTGGAGTCGCAAATTGAGCGGATTTTGCCGGAAATTGGTTTTGAGCCGGAAGATGGCGATCGCCTGGTGAGTTCCTTTAGCGGCGGTTGGCAGATGCGGATCAGTTTGGGCAAAATTCTACTGCAGGAGCCGGACTTACTACTGCTGGACGAGCCCACTAACCATTTAGATTTAGAAACCATTGAATGGCTAGAAACCTATCTCAAGGGTTTGAAAACCCCCATGGTGATCATCTCCCATGACCGGGAATTTTTAGATCGTCTTTGTACCAAAATTGTGGAAACGGAACGGGGTGTATCCACCACCTACCTGGGCAACTATTCCAGTTATCTTGTGCAAAAGGAAGAAGGTAACTTAGCTTTAGCTAGTGCCTACGAACATCAACAAAAAGCCTTGGTGAAACAACAGGCCTTTGTGGACAAATTCCGGGCCAGTGCCACCCGCAGTACCCAAGCTAAAAGTCGGGAAAAACAACTAGAAAAAATTGAGCGGGTAGAGGCCCCCGTTGGTGGTGTCAGAACCCTTAAGTTTCATTTCCCCCCTGCTCCCCGCAGTGGTCGTCAAGTGGCACTGATTGAAGACATTTCCCATTCCTACAACGATAAGCTACTTTTTCTCGGTGCTAATTTGGAAATTGAACGGGGCGATCGTATTGCTTTTCTGGGCCCCAACGGTTGCGGGAAATCCACCCTTCTGCGGATGATTATGGGTATGGAATCTCCAGAAGAAGGGCAAATAAAAATGGGGGAGCATAATATTTTGCCCGGCTATTTTGAGCAGAACCAGGCGGAAGCTTTAGACCTGGAAAAAACCGTGATGGAGACCATCCATGATGAAGTACCCGACTGGAAAAATGAAGAAGTGCGGACTCTGTTGGGACGATTTCTCTTTTCTGGGGAAACCGTATTTAAAAAAGTGGCCGCTCTCAGTGGTGGAGAAAAAGCCCGCTTAGCCCTGGCAAAAATGTTGCTCACTCCGGCCAATTTTCTCATCCTTGATGAGCCCACCAATCATCTGGATATTCCCGCCAAGGAAATGTTAGAGGAAGCATTACAGGAATATGAAGGCACCGTGGTGCTAGTCTCCCACGACCGTTATTTTATTTCTCGGGTAGCTAATAAAATAGTGGAAATTCGGGATGGGGAACTGGTGGTGTACAGCGGTGATTACCACTACTATTTGGAAAAATTAGAGGCGGAAAAAGCCGAGGAAAAACGTCGTCTGGCCGCTGAACAAGCTGCTAAAAAGCAAGCAGAAAAACGAGCCAAGCAAGCGGCGAAGAAAGCAGAGCAAAAAAGCAAAAACGTCATTGTTCCCTAGTCATCTGGAAAAAACGAAGACGATGGTGTTGTTTCTTCCTCTAACCCGTTGATAAGGGGGAGAAATGCAAGTCTTCAGAACGTGCTTGAAAAGCCCCCCTGACCCCCCAAATTTGGGGGGAAACAGATGCGAAGTCCCCTAGTATTGCCGGAGCTTTAGTGAAAAGATTTAGGGGGCAAAATAAGACTTTACAAACAGGCTCCCAGTATTACCTAAGTTTTAGTGGGTCGATGTAGGGGTTAACTAAAACTGTACCAACAGGTTCTTAAATGCCATTACCAAAGTCTGAGCTGATGTCCCAAATATCATTCTGGACTTTCTCAGACCAATGGGGAAGATTTGTCCTGCGCCTGGGTAAGTTCCCAAGCCTCGTCGCTATTTAACCAAGGTCTGGGGGTCGATCTGGAGGGACAGTTCAGGTTATGGTGCGAGGATGTGTTAGTTTTTGCACCTCACCATGGTCTCCGTTCAAAATTCCCCCCGCCTGCAGCTTGAAAACCGTCTCCTCAGTCATCCCCAGAGCTATGTCAACCATGGCCAAGATGTCATTGTCGGTTTGCAGGCATCCCCCAAAACTTTGCCCCCCCACTATTTTTATGATGACCGGGGTTCCCTGCTGTTTGAGCAAATTTGCCTACTACCGGAATATTATCCTACCCGTACGGAGGCCAGCATTCTCCAGGCGATCGCCAAGGAATTGGTGCAGATTACGGGGGCCTGTGACTTCATTGAATTGGGCAGTGGTAGTTCCACCAAAACCCGGATTTTACTGGATGCCTTTGCGGAACAAAATATTTCCCTACGCTATATTCCCGTTGATGTTAGCGAAGCGATTTTAAAAGAAAATGCCGAGGCGATCTTAGCTACTTATCCCCAATTAACAGTCCAGGGTTTGGTGAGTACGTATCAGTTGGCCCTGGCATCATTACCCCATCATAATTATCCCCATCGCTTAATGGCCTTTTTAGGCAGTTCCCTCGGTAATTTTTCCGCTGATGATTGTCAAGATTTTTTTGAGCAAGTGGGGCAAGCTTTAGACCCAGGGGATTACTTTTTGCTAGGAGTAGATTTGTGTAAACCTGTGGATATTTTAGAGGCGGCCTATAACGATGCCCAGGGGGTGACAGCGGAATTTAATTTGAATATGTTGCGCCATTTAAATTGGCGTTTCCAGGGCAATTTTGCGTTGGATAATTTTTCCCATCGGGCCATATTTAACCAGCAAAAATCCCAAATTGAAATGTATTTACGGAGTGGCACCAAGCAAGTTGTACGGCTGGAAAACCTTGGTTTAACGATTAATTTCCAAGCCGGGGAAACCATTCTCACGGAAATATCCCGCAAATTTTCTCTCCAAGCTAATAATCCCAATGCCATTCCCCGTCAGTTGGCGGACCATGGCCTAGAGCCCCTGCAAGTGTGGACCGATGACCAGCAATGGTTTGCAGTCATTTTAAGCCGGGTTAACTAGCAGCAAACACCCCCGCCTGACAATCCCTCAACCATAAACGAATGCCTTGGGCGATCGCCCCGGTGCTGGCATCCCGTCGGGGAGAAGTAGGCTGATCTGGGGAGCTTCCCCCTAATTGTTGGTACAGTAACGCCAACTGCCAACCCTGCCCCGTTTGCACAAAAAATGCCCAGTAAAAATTCTGACTGGCGATCGCCCGTTGGTCGGTGTAACTCCTTTCTAGGGTGGTAAAAAAGACTTGTTTAGTGGTGTCCGGTACTGCTGGTTGCCACTGTTGCTGGGCTAGGGGAAGGGGATCAAAATCGGCATTACCCGCAATTAAAATGTAAGTCCTCAAGGGCACATCGCCGATCTGACTCCGCTGCATAACCCGATTGGTATAACTGGGCAAAGCTTCCAGCAGGGGGGGCATCAATTCCGTCAGGGATTGCTGGCAGTGGCCTTGGTCGGAGGATGGCCGATTTCTGGCTTGGCTGGGATTTAGTCCCAGATTAGTCAGCAATATCAAAGTAAAGCCAGTGACAGATAGGCCAAATTTGACAGCCTGGGAGAACAGGAATAAGTTCAGAAAGCAAGGTCTTGGCATAATCTTTCCCAAGCGGCTTCAGGATTAGGATCAGCAGTGATGGGCCGGCCAATAACAACATAATCGGCACCAGCGGCGATCGCCTGGGAGGGAGTGGTAACCCGTTGTTGATCTCCTTGGGCAGACCAGAGGGGCCGCACGCCGGGGGTAACTAATAAAAAGTCCGAGCCACAGGTTTGCCTTAGTTTAGCTACTTCCTGGGGGGAGCACACTGCCCCATCAATGCCAGCGTTTTGGGCCAACTGGGCCATGGTGCTGACATAGTCCTCCACTGCCAACGGTTGTTGCAACTCTTCCCGTAATTGGCGATCGCCGATGCTGGTGAGTAAGGTAATGGCCAACAGTTTAGGGGGATGCTCCAAGGGGGCCATGGCTTGGGCGGCCAGGGTTAGAGCTTGACTCCCCACAGTGGCATGGAGGGTTAACAAATCCACTTCGTACCGACTGGCAGACAAACAGGCTCCCAAAACCGTGTTGGGAATGTCGTGGAATTTCAGGTCTAAAAAGATGCGCTTACCCCGGTCCTTTAACTCTGCCAAAATACCTGGCCCAGCCCCCACAAACAATTCCAGCCCCACTTTCCAAAAATTCACCCCCGGCAAACGATTCACCAGGGCGATCGCCTTAGGCAAATCCGGTACATCCAGGGCAACAATTACTTGGTCTGGGGTCATGGCAATGGCAAGGTTAACGACTTATCAAAACGGGCCAGCAAAACCTAGCCCACTACAGATCATCACTGGGGGGTGGCAAGGTCCGCAACACTTCCACCATGGTGGGGGTGGCAAATAGGGCCTTAGTGTCCGCCACTAACTTCTCTCCCCAAAGATTCTTAATCAGGAAATCAATTTCCCCATAGCGACTATCTAAGTTAAGGGCATCCTGGGCCTTCCGCAATCCCTCTTCCGTTTTGCCCTGCTTGTACAATGCCACGGCGATCGCCAATTGGGGTTCCGGCTGTTCCGCATCGATTTTGATCACCTCTTGCCAACGTTTGAGGGCAGTGTCAATTTTTCCCTGCTCGTATTCGATCAAACCAATATTGTTCAGGGCTGGCCAAAACTGTTCCTCCGCTTTCAAAGCCTTTTGGTAGGCAGTGACAGCATCGGGATATTTAACCAATTTTAGATAGGCGTTGCCCAAATCAAAGAG
>NZ_JADEWJ010000107.1:0-11294 GCF_015207725.1 Synechocystis sp. LEGE 06083 | reverse complement strand
GTGGGGGCAGGGGCTGCCCGGGTAAGGGATTTATTTGAGCAAGCCAAAAAGCAAGCCCCTTGCATTGTCTTCATTGACGAATTGGATGCCATCGGTAAATCCCGGGCCAGCGGTGGTTTGATGGGGGGCAACGATGAGCGGGAACAGACTCTGAACCAACTGCTGACGGAAATGGACGGGTTCAGTGCGGCAGGGGCGACGGTGATTGTGTTAGCGGCCACTAACCGCCCGGAAACTTTGGACCCAGCGTTACTCCGTCCCGGCCGTTTCGATCGCCAGGTGTTGGTGGACCGGCCAGATTTGGCAGGCAGGCTGAAAATTTTAGAAATTTATGCCAAGAAAATTAAATTAGACAACGAGGTGGAGCTAAAAAATATTGCCACCCGTACCCCTGGTTTTGCCGGGGCTGACTTGGCTAATTTAGTCAACGAAGCGGCACTGCTAGCCGCCCGCAATAAGCAAAATAGCGTTACTGAAGCCGATTTCCGCGAGGCGATCGAACGGGTGGTGGCCGGCTTGGAGAAGAAAAGTCGGGTGCTGTCGGATAAGGAGAAAAAAATTGTTGCCTACCATGAAGTGGGCCATGCGCTAGTGGGGGCAGTGATGCCCGGCGGTGGTCAGGTGGCGAAAATTTCCATTGTGCCCCGGGGGATGGCCGCCCTGGGTTATACCCTCCAAATGCCCACAGAAGACCGCTTTTTGTTAAACGAGTCCGAACTACGGGATCAAATTGCCACCCTGCTAGGGGGAAGGGCCGCCGAAGAAATTGTTTTTGACAGCATCACCACTGGCGCGGCCAATGATTTACAACGGGCCACGGATTTAGCAGAGCAAATGGTCACAACCTACGGCATGAGCAAGGTTTTGGGACCCCTCGCCTACGATAAGGGTCAGCAAAATAATTTTCTGGGGCAGGGCATGGGCAATCCCCGGCGTATGGTCAGTGATGACACTGCCAAGGAAATTGATCTAGAAGTCAAAGAAATCGTTGAGCAGGGCCATAACCAGGCTTTGGCAATTCTCGACCATAATCGCGATTTACTGGAGGCGATCGCCGAAAAAATCCTCGAAAAAGAGGTCATCGAAGGGGAAGAACTGAATCAGTTTTTAGGCCAGGTACAAGCCCCCGCCACCGTAGCGGTATAAAAAATTTTCTTGCTTGCCCTCTTTAACCTTTACAAGCAAACACTCTCCTTCCTCATCGGCAGATTTGCTGCCACAAGCAGGGAGGAGTAGTTCACCACTGGTTAAAGATCAAAGTTTATTGTCCAAATTACCCTGGGAAAATAGACGACCAATGATTTCTTCGATGGGGGGGTCAGACACACTTAAATCTGATACCGGCAACTCTGCTAACAGCTTGGCGATCGCCGTAGTTAGGCTTTCCCGTTTTAACAAAAAGCGCACCAGTAAACCCTCCACACTCTCCACTTCCCCATAGATCTGTAATTTTTCCAGAGTTATGGGAGTAGATAATTCCACTGCCACTTGCCGGTAAGGGGAAAATCTTTCTACCAGGGCTTCCAGATCACCGTCATACATCAATTGTCCCCGGTGAATCAATAGCACCCGCTCACAAAGGGCGGTGATGTCTGCCATGTAATGGCTGGTCAGTAACACGGTGGCTTGGTAACGCTGGTTGTACTCCTGTAAAAACTGCCGCACCGCCACTTGGGCATTAACATCCAGCCCCAAGGTTGGTTCATCCAAAAATAAAACGGTGGGGTGGTGGAGCAGGGCGGCTAACAATTCCGCTTTCATCCGTTGCCCCAGGGAAAGTTTCCGCACCGGTTGCTTCAATTCCGTAGTCAGACCGAGCATTTCGCTCAATTCCCCTAGCCGTTGCTCAAAGATTTGGTCAGGAATTTCGTAAATTGCCCCATTGATGCGGAGGGAATCCAGGGTAGGTAAATCCCAGATTAATTGTTGCTTTTGCCCCATTACTAAACTGGTGCGCCGTAAAAAAGCCGTTTGTCGACGGAAGGGATCAAAGCCAGCCACCCGCACTTTTCCTCCGGAGGGTTTAATCAGCCCTGTGAGCATTTTCAATGTGGTGGTTTTGCCGGCTCCATTGGCACCGAGGAAGCCCACCATCGCCCCAGGGGGAATGGTAAAGGAGATATCTTGCACCGCAAGAATTTGGCGGTAACGTCTCTGCCAAAAATGTTGCAATGTTCCCTTCAGACCAGGGGATTTGAGGGCAATGGGATAAACCTTGCTCAAATTTTCCACCACAATGGTGGGGGCAGACGTTGATACCAATGGAGTTGCTAACCTGGACAAAGCGCTGTCACCTATGCCAAAAGTTCTAAATTGGTGAAGCTGAAATCGGTAAAGGTTTTTTCTCCACCAGCGGCGATCGCCTCTACGGTCTGTTGACTGGGCAGATAATAACCCCCTAGTTCCACATAGGTTTCGGTGAAGTCCCTTTTACCTTTGAGGGTATCAGTTTTAGGATCTTTGAAAATAGCGTTATATTTAACGGCAATGTAGCCGGAGCCGGTATCCAAACTTTCTTCAGTGTTAATGGTGAAAGCCACAGGCCCCATCACTCGGCTGACCTGGCAAATTTCCGTACCCCGGATTTTATAGTTCGATCCCATGGCATCTCCCTTCACATCAATGGCGATCGCCCCGGAAGCATCGGTTTCCCCAAAGCTAAACTGATTCTTACCATGGGACTTTTCAAAATTTCCCTGTTTACGGTGGGTAACAATGTCTCGCATTTGGTTATAAACGCTTTCCTGCACAGTTTCGTCGCTGAAACCAGTAACAGTAACGGTGTAGTCCGCCTTCACTTCCACTTCCCCTGTGTAGCGTTCATCCCCTTGGGTAACGGTGAGGTGGGCTCGATAACCGGGAAAATCTTCGTCCCAGGTGTAGCGGTTTTCATAGGCAGCTCGGAAAGCTTCTTGGGCAGTAACAGTGGCAGTCATAGGATGAGGTAAGAGATTAATTAAGCTATAACCAGCATTACATAGGAGCCGGTACTTTGTGCAAAGGGATGCAAAAACAGTATATTTTTGTCTTCAACTACCGCCAGGTCTGAAATTAGAGTAATCCGACTAAATTATTGATTGCGTAAATACTTTCGGCCATAGCCTCGACATTTCATTGAAATTTTTAATTAAATCCTTCCATTTAACACAAACTGAACTGTTCAATTTGGCTACAAGACAAAAAGTTTGGTTTTCTAAAGACATTACTGTTTCCTTTAATTTGCTCAATAAACAACGGAAACTATTCAACAGCTGAGAATCAGGGAATGATCACAGAATTGTTCCTAGACTGGCTGAAAATCTGGATTTTCCCTTTTCAACACCCTGGTTTACAGAAAAATCCGACCACTCCCGAGGATTATGGCCAGTTAAAGCTAACTGCGGAATAGTCTGGTGTATTGACTTTCATGGCCCATGCTAGCCAGAGCCAACCCCCAACTGCAACTGTACAGATCATCATCCCCCAGTGATAAAATTCTCTGCCATTGATCCAAAATGGTGGGTGTTAAATGCAACAACAGTTTTTGACCTGCCGTCTGTCCCAAAGGAATCAGTCTTATCCCGGCTGAAATCAAGTTATTAGCCCAACTGTGGAGATAGCCCAACCCACTCTGATGGAGATCAATGCCCCAAAAAGCGGATCCTACTCCAAAGGCGATCGCATAGTTACAGGGTTGTGTGGAGGGAATCGGCTCAAACCAAGCCTGCACAGCCGGGTCTAAATCCACCAACAATTTTCGCAGGGATCCTCCCATTTGCAAGCTCTGCTCTCTTAGTTCTCGACTCTCCCTAGTGGCCGTTAACCATTGATTCCAATAAGATAAATTTTTAACAGTGGGGTTGGGTGCAACATCGGTTTTGGCAAGTTGGCCAGTAAGCCGATGGGCCCGAGCCATGATAGCTGTGTCCACTGCAATGGAACCCTGGCCTAACTCCTGGGTAATCCATGCCCCCAGGGTATCAGCATTAGTAATATTTCCCCGTTCGATTAACCATTCCAAGCCTTCAGAATAGTTGTAGGCTCCCACCGGCAAGGTCGGGCTGACCAATTGCAAAAGTTTTAACTGGGCAGATCCTGACAGCAAAGGTAAAAAGTTATCGTCCAAAATGATTGCTTAATCCATTGTTGAAGGAGTTGAAAAAATCTCTTCCGCCTCAAAGATCATAGCCCGAAGCCACAATCATCGAACCAATGCCCAAATCAGTGAATACTTCCAGCAACAGGGCATGGGGCAAACGGCCATCAAGGATATGGGCTGCTCTCACCCCTTGGGCTAGGGATCGCACACAACAGTTGACTTTGGGAATCATGCCCCCCGCCACTATGCCGGAGCCAATCAATTCCCGCGCCTGTTGAATATCTAACTTGTGGATTAGGGTGGAGGGGTCTTGATAATCTCGCAAAATACCTCTGGTATCGGTGAGGAGGATTAATTTTTCTGCCCCTAGGGCCGCCGCCAATTCTCCAGCACAGGTATCAGCATTAATATTATGGGCTTGACCGAATTCATCCGCCGCCACACTGGAAATGACGGGGATGTAACCGCTTTTTACCAAGGTTTCCACCACCCGGGCATCAACGGAACTGACTTCCCCCACAAAACCAACGTCTTTATTGGTCATGGTGCGGGCAGTCATTAATTGGCCGTCTTTGCCGCAAAGTCCCACCGCTTTGCCGCCGGCTTGGTTAATTAAGTTGACCAATTCTTTGTTAACCCTACCCACCAGCACCATTTCAACAATATCCATGGTGGCCGCATCGGTGACCCTTAATCCATCTTTAAATTGGGGTTGAATGCCTACCTTATCCAACCAAGTGTTAATTTCTGGCCCTCCGCCATGGACCACCACCGGGCGAATGCCAACGGAGGCCATAAAGACGATATCGCGGATCACCTTGTCTTTGAGGTTGCTGTCCTTCATGGCGGCTCCCCCATATTTGACCACCACAGTGCGGCCAGCAAAGTGTTGGATGTAGGGCAAAGCTTCACTAAGGATTTTGACTCTGGTGGCGGCTTCCTCGCCGATATAATCTTGGGTACTGCTCATGGCGATCGCTAGGTGAATGGTCGAGATGGGCTTTAGCTCCGGGGAGCAAAACTGCCTGTCAGTTTAAATGCTAAAGGCAATGTGAAAACTGTTCAGGGCTAACAGTTGCCTTGGAGGGGCGAAAATTTTTGGCCATGCCCTTGGGGATCGGGCCGGGTTATAGGTAATCAATCGGTGCAGCAGATGTGCGTGATGATTATTTCTTTTTATCCTGATCAACACGACAGGTAGATGGCGACAACGACTTGCCAATGAGGGGCACTTGACTGCAACTACCCTGGTCTAGCCTTTCAAGTTATCGTTCCAGACTTGTTCCGCATCCTGTAGGGCCTGGTCTACAGTTTTGTTGCCCACCATTGCCGCCCCAAGGTTTTCGTAGATGATGCGCTTGAGCTGATTGAGGTTGGCCATGGGGGGAATTAAAACCTCCGCTGTGGGCAATTGTTCCAATGCGACCCGACGGGCATTTTCCAAGGAACTGGCGTTGCTGATTTTTGCCAACTCTTCTCGATACTTATCGACGGCACCAATGGTGGAGGGTAAGACATTGGCCTGTTTGATAAATGTAAATTGATTGTCCGTGTTGGTGACAAATTCGGCAAATTTAATTGCTCCGGTGGGATTTTGGGTGCTCCGGGGAATGACTAGATTCATCACTGCCACATTTCTTTTACCAGTTTCCCCGACAATTTGGGGCGCGGCCGCGGAAACTTTCGCAATGCTGGGGGCATTTTTTTCCAAACTAGCTAATAGCTCTGGCCCCGCTGATAAAAAGGCGATCGCCCCGGACTGATAAAGGTCCCCGGCCCGACGATGTCCTTCGGTTAAGACTTCCGGTGGTAGTAATCCCTGCTGATACAGATCCACCCAATATTGAAAGGCCACTTTGCCAGCGGGACTGTTAAAGGCGGCTCGGCCGTCATCGTCCACCAACCGCACTCCCATTTGCACTAGACTTTCTAGGGCTTCGGCGGAATCGGAGGGGGAAAAAGTGATGAAAAAACCATACTTACCGGTGGTTTCCCGAATTGCTTTGGCGGCCACAGCTAACTCCGCAAAGGTGGCTGGAGGGGCGGACAACCCCGCCTGTCGTAGTAGATCCTGGTTATAGATGGTGATGCGGGTGGTGAGATACCAGGGGAAACCAAACACCTCCCCTTCCCTAAGACTGTTGGCTTGCCAAATACTAGGCAGATAGCGGGCCTTAACTTCGGGCCTCACCTCCTGTTCCAAATTGAGCCAGGCATTTTTACTGGCTAATAAAGAAGCAAAAGTGGGGTTGAGGTTTACTACGTCGGGGGCTGTGTTAGCCGAGACAGCGGTGAGAATTTTGCTCTCCATGGCATTCCAGGGAATATCCACCCAATTTACCTGCTCCGGTGGATTTTCTCGCTCAAAGGTACCAATCAATTCGTCAAAATACTGGTTAAATTTTGGTTGTAGTTGCATGGTCCAAAAGCTGACTTTCCCCTCCATGCTCTGGGGTTGCTTACCCTGACAACTGATTAACCCACTGAGCAACAGTCCCAGACACGCAAACATAAACCAACGTCTTGGCGATCGCCATCGGCACCATGAAACCATCGTAAAAGCTGGGGAAATTATAAAAAAACGGTGGGCTAGGAATGGGACTGCCATGGCCCCTCCACAAACCTAGCCAATTCTAGCTTGACCGTAACTTTGACAGATTGTCTTTTGACTTTGTCTTGATCGCCTCCCATAATACCTTCGCGTCTTGAAGACTTTATCCTTGAAAGGAGAACTAATGTTTAAATTGTTCAACCAAGCTAGCCAGATTTTTTGGGGCATTGCCCTTCCCTGTCTAATTTTCCTGGGGGGTATTTTTTCCCTAGGTAACACCGCCTTAGCCGCTGACCTAGCCCATGGTAAAGCTATTTTTGCCGGCAACTGTGCCGCTTGCCACAATGGGGGGCTCAATTCCATCAACCCCAGCAAAACCTTGAAAATGGCCGACTTGGAAGCCAATGGCAAGAACTCCGTGGCAGCAATTGTTGCTCAAATCACCAATGGTAATGGAGCTATGCCCGGCTTTAAGGGTCGCATCAGTGACAGCGACATGGAAGATGTGGCGTCCTACGTGCTTGACCAAGCAGAAAAGGGCTGGTAGATATCCCAGTTTCTAATGGTTTGATCAGGGAGAATCGGGGGCTGGGGAGTGGAATGGGTCTCCCTGGCCCATTTCTTTGTCAATGCAATGGGAGCTTGTGGATAGCCATGTAACTGAGCAACCAATTAACCGCTGTGGCTCGGCGGGTGTGGCGGGGGGTGAACTCGCCAATTTTATAACCAGTAAAACCCAACTGTTCCTTGAGCAATTGTTTATTTTCCGGGGGAATGGACCGGGTCAATTTGACTGTGGGGGGACGATTTTCGATGAAATTGGGCGGTTCGGGATACTCCTGGGCCCAGCTTGACTCCACTTCTCCCAGTTCCCACCGTTGGCGATCGCCGTCGAATCGATAACCGAGATAATGGGCTAGCAGGGCGTTGACCACCTCATCACTGATTTCCTGGTGAATGATGGCCCAGAAGGTGGCTTTATTGAGGGGAGGGAGATTGTTAGGGGTAACGGCAGCCATGGTCTGAAAGAAAATCGGCAAGTCTGGGGACAAATTCCCATGGTAGTTTTAACTGGCCATTGATGACTAACCATCCCCACTACTCAATTGCTCACCTAACATTGCACAGGGCCAAGCCCAAACTTGCGCCACAGGCCTGCTGCTCCGCTGGGGTCAAATTTGCTTCCCTCAGGTCTCGGCGGATTACCCGGCCATTATGGCCCAAGAGAAACCGGGGTAAGGATTCCAGTCCCACAGGGCTCAAATCCTTCATATCGTAGGTGGTGTATTGCACTTGATCCGGTTGATCAAACGTGAAATCTAAAATGGTTAACGTCTTTGGCGATCGCCGTTCTTGGCCAATTAAAGCCCTGGGGCCCGCCCCCAGTAATCCTGTGTGGAGTAATTCTAAATTCCCTCGCCGGCCAGGATAGTAAGCATGTTGGTGCCCACTGATATAGGTGTGGACTTGATACCTTTCCAACAAAGCTCTTAACTGTTCAGCCTTGGCCATCACCTCCCCCGGTTTATTGCGACCTTCCGCCACACCATAGAGGGGTAAATGCCCGATCGCCATTCGTAACTTGGCATTTTGGGCCGGGGCACTGGCCAGGGCCCTTTCCACCCAAGCCAATTTTTCCGGGGGAATCCGGTGGGTTGACCCATCCCACACCAGAAAAAAAACACCATTTTGACTAAAGGTGTAGTAAAAAGGAAAATCACTTTTATCCAGGAAAGTTATGCCTGGATCATGGGCTGGGTTACGCCAATAACGAGCCGCCAACTCCCGTTCATTTTGGAAACGAAAACGACGATTTTGATCCAGGGCACCGGAAGCATCGTGGTTGCCCAAGGTAAAACCAAAGGGAATCTGGGCCTGTCGTAGGGGCCTAGCTACCACCTGGTCAAAGGCGTCCCACATCGCTTGAATTTGGGCATTGGTTAATTTGGGACTCTGCCCCGCCACCATATCTCCACTACAAAGGACAAGATCTGGTTGCAAACTGGGAATGAGTTGCAATGCCTTGGAGACTTCCGGTTCATAGCTAGTGGAACCATAGGCGCTGTTGAGGTCACTGATCACGGCTATGCGTAGGTCCCCCCTGGGCGGAAGAGTTTGTCCCAGACCCACTGATCCCCCTGGAGAAGTCAACCACGACCCAGTAATGATCCCAACAAAAACGGCGATCGCCAGGAAACAGAAAGCCCACCTCCTTAGCTTGAGTTTGTTATCATCAAAAAAGTCACGAAAATGTAAAGTTTTGTAACGCACAGGCAACTCCCCTTGAACCTTTCTCCGGCCGTTTCCCCTTCCCTTGCTTGGCATTCACTGGACTTACTCTGGCAGGGGGATCAACACGACGTTAGGCATGGTCTGCCCCACAGCATCCTGCCCCCCCCATGGCAAATCCTCATCCTTGGGGACGGTTCCCCCACCAGGCACCTGCAACTACTCACCGGGGAGAAGACAGAGGTAGATGTGATTGACATGGCCCCGGTGGGCCCCAGGGATGACGGCGCCCCCCCCCAAATTAACACTGTACCCAGTCCCCATCTGCGGCGACAGGTGTGGCTGAGGACCCAATCTGGTCAAAGGCTAGCCTATGCCGTTTCCTGGTGGGATGCCAGCCATGTGGACGAATATTTGCAAAATCGCAATTTACCCATCTGGGACAGCCTTTCCCGATTGCATACCGAGTTGTATCGGGATATCCAGGCCATATACTGTGGCCACAACCGTGCCTTAGCCGATGCCTTTGGCCAGGAAGGGCCTTTTTGGGGTCGACATTACCTTTTCTGGCATGACCGTAAACCCCTAACCCTAATTTACGAAATTTTTTCTCCCTACCTATCCCGCTACCTGGGGGAATTGCCCAGGGCGAAATTCCAGTAAAGTTTCAGCCAGGAATAGGTAAAACTGCAGCCTATTTATTCATGGCACGCAACATCCAAGCCGTCTTCTCATGGACCCGCATCCGGTCCGAAGCCAAGGCAATGGTGGATTCATCATCAGCGGGTTGGGAAAACTTGAGCACATCCCGACAGGACTGGACAATGGTTTCGTGGCCCTTGGTCAAAATGTCGACCATTTCTTTGCTGGTGGGGATGCCATCCACTTCTTGAACAGAACTCAGCTTGCTAAATTCCTTATAGGTGCCGGGGGCAAAAACATCCAAACTGCGGATACGTTCAGCAATGTCATCCACCGCCAGAGCCAACTCATTGTACTGTTCCTCAAACATGAGGTGTAGGTCGCGGAATTGGGGGCCGGTAACATTCCAGTGGAAGTTATGGGTTTGTAGATAAAGGGTGTAGGTATCGGCCAACAGTTTTTTCAGGGACTCTGCAATTTTGACGCGGTCCGCTTCAGGAATGCCGATATTAATCGTAGCCATACAGGAATATCTCCATTTAACAAAATTTAACACAGTACCATTTTAACGAAATTTGCGCGTCAGCGAAAGAATGCTTGTTCTTACACCTCCGAGGAGATGCCCTGGCAGGAAAATTAGTTTGACGGGGGTTCCCTTTATGGCTATGATGGTTAATCGCGGTCAAAACTGGATATTAGATCGAGTAATATCAAAACGTTAAACTGCTATTTTTGAAGACCCCCTGCAGATACTGGAATGCCATAGGGTTTCTAAGTCTGACCAGGAACTAGGGTTATCCACCTTCTGGGCCCATGTAGGACTAACTCTCCCTACCGCTAGGACACAAGGTGGTCTCTCAAGCCAAGCTTGATTGAAACGCTCCATCGACGTAACTAAATCAGTTATTTATCGGGCTCAAAGCCATTGACCAGAGGCATTTGTCTGGGGTCTCTGCTTTATGTCTGGAGTGTTTCCTGTTTGTTTATTCACATTAATTATTTAGTGCAGAGGGTTGACCGTGTCTATCGGTATTTTAGGAACTAAGCTGGGCATGACCCAGATATTTGATCAAGAAAGCGGCATTTCCATTCCTGTGACGGTGGTGCAAGCCGGGCCCTGTCCCGTTACCCAGGTTAAAACCCAGGACACTGATGGCTACAATGCCGTACAGGTGGGTTTTTTGCCCGTTAAAGAAAAGGCCTTGTCCAAACCCGAACTGGGCCATTTGAAAAAATCCAACACTGACCCTGTCCGCCATTTGAAGGAGTACCGTTTGACGGAAGCTCCCAGTCTACAGGCTGGGGATGCGGTCACAGCGGACATTTTCCAAGCTGGAGACCTGGTGGATGTGGCTGGCCAGAGCATGGGTCGCGGTTTTGCCGGTTACCAAAAGCGCCACAATTTCCGTCGGGGTAACATGACCCACGGTTCTAAAAACCACCGCTTGCCCGGTTCCACTGGGGCTGGTACCACCCCTGGTCGGGTCTATCCCGGTAAAAGAATGGCCGGTCAGTATGGTGCGTCCCAGGTTACGGTGCGCCGTTTAACGGTGGTGCGAGTGGATGCGGAACGGAACTTGCTGATCATCAAAGGGGCCCTGCCCGGTAAGCCCGGCACTCTTTTGAATATCACCCCCGCTAAAACCGTTGGTCGGGGCTAGGTTGCCTTTTCTATCCGTCACTGCTGAAGGAACAAAACTATGGTTGATTGTATTGTAAAAAACTGGCAGGGGGAGGAGGTAGGTAATGCCTCCTTGACCCTCAAGGTTGCTAAGGAAGAAAATGCGGCCCACA
>NZ_JADEWJ010000006.1:0-32718 GCF_015207725.1 Synechocystis sp. LEGE 06083 | reverse complement strand
ACGTAAATCTCCATCTTGAACTTGACTGGATAAGCCCCGGGCTGCCATCTTAAAAACAATGGAGACAATTAAAATACCAATGGCAACTTCAATTAACTTGACGACGTTGGGATCACTGAGCCAGCTTTGAATTATATTGACTAACTTTTCCATAGGTTAATGTCCAATGCATAATTTTGCTTTGTCGACTGTTGCCTGAGATAAAATGCGTCGCCCTAGGTCTGGTCAGATTCTGATGTATTTACTCCATTATCCTTTGTCGATGGAGCATTGAGGGATGAAACTTTAAATGCGGGTGCTTCATAATCCGACGGTAGATAATCAGCAGGAATGGTGGTCTGGTTACCGTCCCGCACAGCGCGGTAATGGGGCGAAAGAATTTCAATATCGGCTTCGTTGCACTTATCTTGAAGATTTTGATGAAGTTCTGAATAAATTTTTGCCATGATGCCTGGATTATGGGTATAGGCATTTAACTCATAGGCGATGTAAAAATCATCCAGACTAGTTTGCAACACAAACGGTGCAGGGTCTTCGAGAATTTGATCTGTTACTAGAGCCGCTTCGATCAGTACGGCATGGACTTTACGCCAGGGCACATCATAGCCCAGGGTGATGGTGGTGTGCAGAATTAAGGGCGGTGCTCCCGGATCACTGGCGGCGGCGCTATAGTTAATGACATGGCTACCTAAAACGGCCGAGTTGGGAATGGTAATCACCACATTTTTAATGGTACGAATACGAGTAACAAACAATGTTTTTTCTACCACATCCCCAATGGTATCGGTGATTTTAACTCGATCACCGACGGAAAATGCCCTGGTGTAGGTCAACATAATACCAGCAAAAATATTGGCAATTACCGATGAAGAACCGAGGGAAATTAGCAACCCTAAAAAGATAGAAATTCCCTGGAAAGCAGGGGTTTTAGAACCTGGTAAGTAAGGAAATGCCACTGTAGCCGCAAAGGCTAAGACGAGAAATTGCACCAGCTTATAGGTGGGTTGAGCCCATTCTCGATAAAATCCTTGAAACTTGATATTGTCTTGCTCGATTTCAGCGAATAAAAAGCGAATTACTTTAAGAAAATAAGATGTGAATAGCCAAATAATCACGAGAAAAAATAGGTTGGGAAAATAAGCAAGTAATCCTGCTACCAGAGTGCTAATCGCCGTGCGGACATATTCAAATAAAATCCGAGCCAGTCCCTTTGTCCAGGGAAAAAAACTTAAAACCAGATTAATGTAGAGATAGAAAACTCCAAGTAAAAGGGCAAGTCGGACAACTTTAATGATCTCTGAAATCAGATCAATTACCCGATGGGCAGATAAAATTTGGGTGTCAAACAGTCTTAACGCCGGAATCCGAGTGCCCCGCCAGCGCCTCAATTGGCGATAAATAACTGGGACTGATTTAGTGATACTAATTAAGCTGATAGTTAGGATAATTGTGGCAATTAGTGTGTAAATTACTCCCCGCACTAAACTATGGATGCTATAGGAGGACCTAAAATCAGTAATTGATTGTTTGATGACCTGTAAATATTCGTTAGCAAGCTCTTTACGAGATTGTCCCGCCGCCACCGCATCCACATCGGCGATCGTCACTAGGGTTTCATCCCCCGCCCGAATATCCGCCGTTGCCGCCGCTTCATTGTCGACAATTTTGAGTGTATTCAGGCTAACTTCAGTATTTTTAGCCAGACTAACTATTCGATTAGAAACTACCTGGGCCCGGAATTCTGGGGAGAAAGAGGCAATTCTCGCTTGAATATAAAATAGTGTTTCGTCCCCTAAAATCACCGGCGCCCCTTTCGGTTCATTGGCTGTCGGCTTAACAGTTTGGGGATAAACCAAGTAGGCCGTCGCCACCAGTGTAACTAGGTTAAGCAGAAAAATAATTAAACCGTTGCGCAACCAGTTCTTTAGCCTGTGATAGAACAACATATTTTTTCTTCGGGAATTATTAAGGGAATTGGTGTATGACATTTTCCATAAATTTCATTTCCCCTGGGATCAATTTTGGCAGAGAATATGGCTGATCAGAGTTTTAATTTTGGTTAATTCTAGTCCCGCTGGTGGAAGGTTAGTTTCAGTGTGGGACAGTATTGTTTAATGATGTTCTTGTTGACCAAAGTTTTTCCCTTCCCCATACCATAGAGCCCAGGTCAACGGGTATATTTTTCTAGACGTTCTTGAATTAATCAAGACGGAGTTTAATAAATTCTAGCTAACTAAAGTTAACGAAGAAAAGTATCAAATTTTATCCTTGGTTTTAACACTTTATTCTCCGCGCTTCACCGCCCCAAATGCAGCAAAACAAGAGTTTTTATGGAGAAGATCCACCGTGTCAAAGCCAACGGAACGGAGTAAATCAAGTTGGTAGGTGACAGGCCGGGGGGAATCTTCACGGTCAATGTAGCTGAACACTTTGTCCCGATATTCCGCATCACCAAGGGAGACCAAATAATCACCGTATCGATCCCACATCATTGCTTGGACGGCTGGGTGCTCGTGGAAAACTAAATCGGTAATCCACACGCTACCACCGGGGGCAAGCAAATCATAAATTTTCTGAAAAGCCTGTAACCAGTCTTCGTCATCCCGTAAATGGTGCAACACTGCCGCTGCAATAATCACATCATAGGTCGAGTTTGGTAGGCTTACTGAGCGAAAATCCCCCTGTAGGGTACGCACTGCACCTCCGTTTAATTGTTGGACACGTTCCGCCGCCTTCATCAGCATGGGTGCGCTTAGATCAAGTAGATCAACATTGAAATCATGATTGGTGGATTGACGCAGTCGAATTGTGTTGTTACCAGCACCACAGCCAATATCCAGTACATAACGGATATTGCTAGTACAGGAAATGGCCGCCTCGGTGATTAGGGCCATGGCGAGGGGAGCGTCAATGGTTGTCGCCTGGCCGGTTTCGAGGGAAGAAAAACGCGCAACATCTTTGTCAAAACGGGAGCGGATGTCTGCAATGGTTGATTTTTTCCCCAGGGGTGTGGTCATGGTGATGGCAGGTAGCGTTGTAGTTGATTGACTATGGATTTTTGCCCTTGCTCACTCCGGCTGAACCGGGGCAAGATATTGCTGGCTTTCCGATCGCCCCAGACGTTGGACGTAGCGATTAAACTGCCAGGTGCTGGCCACAATTACCACTGTTTGGCTGAGGACTGTGAGAAAAAAGAGGGGCGTTTGAAAGTTAATTCCCTCCACCAGGGCAATGGACGGCA
This sequence comes from Synechocystis sp. LEGE 06083, assembly GCF_015207725.1. Lineage (NCBI taxonomy): Bacteria > Bacillati > Cyanobacteriota > Cyanophyceae > Synechococcales > Merismopediaceae > Synechocystis > Synechocystis sp. LEGE 06083. The sequence continues at coordinate 29,477 of NZ_JADEWJ010000006.1, read as the reverse complement.
GGGGGCTAAACCACATAACGACGCTTTCCTTAATGCCCGCGCCAATGGCGATCGCCAAGGGGATTACCACCATCACCACCACCGATAAAATCAACACCAGTAGACGGGGGAAGCGCATCTGCAGCAGACTCCACTGGATTAGGGTAGCGAAGGTAAAATTCCACAACAGGCCCATGGCCAAGGCCACCACTATACCCCCGAGAGGAATGGTCACCCCTGCCGGTGCCGGCGCTAACCAGGGCAACAATAACACCATGGGCAAGGTTAAAAGGGCGGTGAAGCAAAGATTTATGGCGATCGCCCCTTGGGGAGGACTATGGTCGGATACCAGATTTTGCCAGCTCCAAGTGCGATGCTGCCGGGGGGCTTCGTGGCGATAGCGACTCCAATCCCGTAAATAATTAATTTGGGGGCACAGAGCCAGGGTCAACCCCAAAAAGAAGCAACAAAGGGTCAGTTGCCAGCTACCCAGGTTCAACAGTAGAAAATCTAGATAGTCACCTTGGGTATAGCTCTGGAGTAAAAAACCGTTGGCGATCGCCACCACGGACAGAGTCACCCCCATGCTTTGAACCTTGCTCCACGCAGTACTAAAGGGACGACGGAAGCGACGACGTAATACTTGGGTAATCCAATAGGTTCCCACTGCAAAATTGGCCACCATAAATCCCATGCCCAGGGGAGCCGACCGAAATAAATCCCAACCATACCAGCGCAATTGGTCTAGTTCATTGGGGCCGAGGTAACCGACGGTGGGTATGGATAAAAAGGTGGAGCGGACTAAATAAATGAGAGCTTTACCGGGGTAAAACAGAGATAACCAAGAGAGGAAAAATGGCTCCCAATCGTTATCTTGCATGATTAGAATCGTGCCAATCAGCGTCCCCACCGCACATAAACCGGCGATCGCCGCACTTTTAGAAAGGGAATAACTTTTTGAATTACTGCTTAAACCAATCCAGAGGGCAATGTGGAAAAAGAAGCTGGCTCCGGCTAACACCACAGCGTAGTAACCTGCCAGTAGGGGCAAGGAAATGCCTGCTCCTCCAGCAGTGATTATGTGGAGAGGCAAAAGGGTGAGCAAAAATCCATACAACAAGCTAGGCACCCCCAGGATTTTGCCCCAAATAAAACTGCCCTCGCTCTGGGGACTAAGGCGAATAAAATTTAACGTGCCCCGTTGGCATTCCTTTTGTAAATCCGCCACCAGCAAATAAACCCCCACCACCAGCAATAAAGCCAGCCCGGCCAGGCTCAAAAAACTGAAGCCATCCAGCCACCACAGCCGCCAATTGATCGGTAACTGCCCCAATAGATCCTGGGTGCAAACAAAAATGCCGCGGTTATATTCCCAGTCCGGTGGGATGCCCATGCAGTAGCGACTAAATTGCTCCCCAGCGGGTTTGAGCGGATCCAGTACGGGGATTTCTCCGGCTCGAAAAAATAGCACCACGCTCTGGAAAATTACACTAACTAACAATAACCAACGCACTTTAGTGGCGGTGAAACGGCTTTTGAGTTCCCGGTACAGTTGGGGATGCCAGTCTCCCAGGCGATCGACATAGACGGAGAAAAAATTGATCATGGCGGTGACTGCGAAGTGGGGCAAGAAATAAAGTCAATTGGTCGCTGATTAAATCCTAATTCATCCCCCAGTTTCGTTTAGCAAAGTACCGATCAGATTAGGGGTTGCTGATTTCAGCTAGCTCCTTATTAGGGAAACAATGCCAGTGGGAGAACGCTGTTCACTGTCAAATAAATTGCAGATTAAATATTCAATTGGAGGGTAAGTAAACTAGACAGAAAACAAATTAGTGGAGGATAAATTAACGGTGTTTTGAGCGGAGAATCGCTACATCATCGGCACTACCCAGAGCGGAAGGGTCATTGTTACTGTCAAGAAACCTGTTGATGGCCTAGTTTGAGGAAAATACTTTCTAAATCCTCCTGTTGACAATGGAATTGACTTACTTGACAACCAGCATAGATCAAATTTCTGAGCAGGTTGGCGCTGTCTGCGGGGGAACCAGAAAAAATCACAGAGCAATGGACCCCTGGGGCGGAATTTTGCTGATCTCCCTGGTCATAGTTTATCTGCCAATCCTCCACACCGGGTTGATCCTTCAGGCAATCCGGCAATTGCTCCACTCCCCCCAAGAGGGTGATGGTGATGGTGCGTTGCCCCAGGCGATTATACAAGTCTGCCAAAGTGGTGCTTTCTACCAAACAACCCAACTCCATTACTCCGATCGCCGTGCAGAGTTCCGCCAAATCACTGAGCACATGGGAGGAAATCAGAATGGTCATGCCAGCGGCCTGCAACACCCGGATAATGTCGCGAAATTGTTGCCGAGCGAGGGGGTCTAGCCCAGAAACCGGCTCATCTAGCAGGAGTAAAATGGGCTCGTGGATAATGGTGCGAGCTAAACTTAACCGTTGTTTCATCCCCCGGGAAAGACTGTTAATGCGGCTGTGGCGTTTACTGGTTAGTTGCACCAGCTCCAACACTTCCTGGATGCGGTGACGACGGCTGGGATTTTTCAGATGGTATAACCGGGCAAAGTAATCGAGATAATCCCAAACGTTCAGGTCTTCATAGAGGGGGTAATCGTCCGGTAGATAGCCCAAATATTGCTTGATCCGCAAATTGTCTGCCCCCGCCACCAGGCGATCGCCAAACAGATAAATTTCTCCCCTGGTGGGTTCCTCCGCCGTGGCCAACATACGGATTAGGGTAGTTTTGCCGGCACCGTTGGGGCCAATCAGACCATACACTGACCCCTCCGCAATGGTTAAATCCACATTGGTCACCGCCCCCTGGCGATCGAAACGTTTAGTCAAGCCTTGGGTAACCACAGCGGCTTTGGTTTCGGGGGTTAATTCCATGGGGGTCACAGTCAAAAAAATCTGGGTGAACCGATCATAAACTAACCAAACCTTACAGGTGATTAAAGCCGGCCAATTTTCTCCCTTATCTATGATATTTGCAGGAATTTGCTTGAGATCCGCCATTTTTCCAGCGCCATCAAGCGCCATCCCCCAACATTGCGGGTACATCAATTTCCTTAATGCAGGTGGATCGGGATAGGGAAAGAACACACTCAATGATGCACAGCAGATCGCTCAAGGGTATTGCTGCGCCCCCGACCAAATTATCCGCCGCTAGATCTGCCATTACTTCAGGGGTGCCAACATTGCCGGGATTAATCACAGTGACGCCAATTTGCTCTGATCTCAATTCTTCCCTGAGGGAATGCACCACCCCCCGCAGTCCAAATTTAGATGCACTATTGGCCACTTCCCTCCCCGGGTAATTATCCCGACCGGAGAGGGACCCCATAAAAATAATCTTGGGATTATCCGATCGCCGTAGGGCCGGCAGTAACGCCTTCACCAAGCGCATCGGAGCCAGCAAATTAACGGTAATCACCCGGACAAGATCTTCATCGGCACAGGTTTCAAAACGGTACTGGGAAGTAAAGGCATGGGTTTCCCAAGTCCCCCCCATGTATAGCAAGCCATCCAAGGAGTAATTGCCAATGGCCTCCACCACCGTTCCTATCCCTGCCAAGTTAGACAGATCCGCCTGCACCCATTCACCCACCGGAGCCGCCGTACGGGACACCGCCCATAGGCGATCGCACTGACCAACAAAGTGCTCTGCCACCGCCAGTCCAATACCCCGACTAGCACCTGCCACTAGAACTGTTTTCAAAGACATGGTGGCTCTCTTTGCTAGTTGAGACGCAGACCAAACTTGGTAACGCCCGGAAAATCAATTTTGAATTGCTCCGAAAAATAATCCTGGTAAAAGGTTTGATAGGGCTTAAATCCCACGGATTCATAGGTATGACGGGCCCTGTCATTGCCATTGATCACCATAATGCCAGCAAATTCATGGCCTTGCGATCGCCCTTTTTCCAGTAAAGCCCTCAGTAACGCTTTGCCCAAACCCTGGCCCCGGGCCTCCGGTAATACGGCCACATTTTCAATAATCCAGGTTGCCTGGGGGGTGAGAAAAAACGGTCGTAAATTTCCGCCCCAAAGCCCCAGATACTGCCCACGAAAAGCTGCCAAATTTTCCTTCGTCCAGTTCAACTCCTTGGCGATCGCCTCTAGCTGGGATAGGCGTAATGGACAATAGTCCTCTGTCCCAGGCACATAGCCAGCGGCGGCAGCAACAGGTTTGCCCTCAGCTTCCAAAATCAGAAAATCCGGCACATTACCCCAATTGCAAGCATCAGCCTTTAGTTCTGCCTCAATAAACTCCAAGGCTGTGGTACCGGTACCTTCCAATAAATCTTCCCAAAAGCAATGGTTTAACGGCGGCAGGGAAGCCTCGTACTCAATCCTGGCGAGAAATGGAATATCCGCAGTGGTTGCTTGGCGGGTATTTAGCGTAGTTGACATCACAGCTCCTTTGGGAAAACTCCCCATAAAAGATACAATCTGTATGTATCTCAAAAATAAAAGAAGCCCCTTTCTTTGTCAAGATACATACTGTCTGAATGTTAAATTAATTCCCATGCCGGCTAAGTTAACCAAAGCGGAACAAACTCGACGAACTCGCCGCGCCATTCTTGATCGAGCCCGTCACCTGTTTGCCACCCAGGGATATACCGCCACGGGCACCGAAGAAATCATTAGTGAGCTAGCCATTACCAGGGGAGCCTTATACCACCAATTCGGCGACAAGCTGGGGCTGTTTAAAGCGGTCATCGTGGAAGCCTATGACGAAATCACCAACTACATCCAAATGAAAGTTCGGCCCCTAGACAATAACTGGCAACAGTTAATCGTTGGCTGTCAGGCATTTCTTGAAGTTGCTCAACAGGACGAACTACGGCGCTTGGTATTTGTGGAAGCTCCTGCCGTTTTGGCCGCGGATGACCTCACCGAAATTGATCAATATGGCTTTGGTTTACTCCATGAGTCGATTCAGACCGCCGTCTCTGAGGGGCAACTTAACACCATCGATGCTGAGGGTTTCGCCCACTTGGTCAATGGTTCGTTGAATGAGTTGGCCGCCTGGGTGGCCCAGTCTAATGATCCAGAACGACTTAAAACCGCCCAATGCTTGGTGGAAACGTTACTGCTACGGCATCATCATTGCAGTTAGTTTTTCATTCTTGGGTTCAAAAAAAGCCAGGCCCATAGTGAAAAATGAGTAATGACTGAAGCCATTGCTGGACTGAATTAATTTCCAGATGTAACCGGTACTCGACCCAGCCCTTAGCCAGGGGAATTCTCCTCCAGTGCTTGCAAGAGAGAGCCAATATAGGAAAATACAATCAACTCGATCGCCGTCGAGTAAAAACTGTTATCAGGAGCCTCTATGTACATCGTTCAAATTGCCTCAGAATGCGCCCCCGTCATTAAGGCCGGAGGATTGGGGGATGTTATCTACGGGCTCAGCCGTGAATTGGAACTGCGGGGCCATTGCGTCGAGCTCATCCTGCCCATGTATGATTGCATGCGCTACGACCATATCTGGGGTTTACACGATGCCTACCGTAACCTAGAGGTGCCCTGGCATGGCAGCTCAATTTTTTGTGACGTTTTCTGTGGCTGGGTCCACGGCAGGCTCTGCTTCTTCATTCAGCCCAAATCTTCTGATAACTTTTTTAACCGGGGTCATTATTACGGCGCTCTCGATGACCATATGCGCTTTGCCTTTTTCTCCAAGGCGGCCATGGAGTTTTTGCTGCGTAGCAACAAACGCCCAGACATTGTCCACTGCCACGATTGGCAAACGGGGCTAGTACCGGTGTTGTTGTACGAAATTTACCGCTTCCACGGCATGGATCATCAGCGGGTTTGCTATACCATCCACAATTTCAAACACCAGGGCATTGCTGGAGCCAATATTCTCCATGCCACGGGGCTTAATAATGACAGTTATTATTTCAGCTACGATCGCCTGCAGGATAATTTCAATCCCAATGCGATTAACTTCATGAAGGGGGGCATCGTCTATTCCAACTATGTCAACACCGTTTCCCCTCACCATGCTTGGGAGGCCCGCTTTTCCGATATCTCCTGTGGCCTAGGCCACACCCTGGAACTTAATCAGCAAAAATTTGGCGGTATTTTGAACGGTTTGGACTACGAAGTCTGGAACCCAGAAATTGATCCCCTCTTGGCGAGCAACTTCGGTCCCAAAACCTTTGGCGATAAGGCAAAAAATAAGCAAGCTTTACGGGAAAGATTGATGCTGGAAGCGGACGATAACAAACCAATGGTCTGCTTTATTGGTCGCTTGGATGGGCAAAAAGGTGTCCATTTGGTGCACCACTCCATCTACTACGCCCTTGACCAGGAATCTCAATTTGTACTGCTCGGCTCCGCCACCGAACCTAATCTGAGCAAATGGTTCTGGCACGAAAAACAACATCTCAACGATAATCCCAATGTCCATCTGGAGTTGGGTTTTGATGAGGAGTTGGCCCACCTGATTTACGGAGCGGCGGATATCATTGTGGTGCCTAGTAACTACGAGCCCTGCGGTTTGACCCAAATGATCGGCCTGCGTTATGGGGCCATTCCGGTAGTGCGGGGAGTAGGCGGTTTGGTAAATACTGTGTTTGACCGGGATTATGACCAGAACCATCCCCCGGAAAAACGTAATGGTTTTGTTTTCTATCAACCGGATCAGTATGCCTTGGAAACGGCCCTTGGTCGGGCGATCGCCTTGTATAAGGATGATCCCGTGGCCTTTAAAACCTTGGCGTTGCAGGGCATGGCCTACGATTACTCTTGGAATAAGCCGGGGCTCCAGTATGTGGAAGCCTACGAATACATCCGGGCTTAACCCTTCGGGTTTGTAACAGTTTCGTTACACTAGTCCATAGGCGGAGCAAAAGCCGTTGGGCATAGCTTCGTTCAGCGTTCATAAATAACAACAACCTAAAGATTATGGGATTCTTCGATTTATTCGGTAAAAAAACGGCCATGGTTGCCCCCAATGAAGCCCTCCCTGGGCGATCGGCCACTATGCCCGTACCAGAAAAACATTTCGTCAATGGCCACAGCCTCAAAGCTCCCTTTCCCCAGGGTATGGAGACAGCCCTGTTTGGTTTAGGTTGTTTTTGGGGTGCAGAACGTAAATTTTGGCAAATTCCCGGAGTTTACAGCACCGCCGTTGGTTATGCCGCTGGGTACACCCCCAATCCCACCTACCAAGAAGTTTGTACGGGCATGACTGGGCATAATGAGGTGGTTTTCGTTGTGTTTGATCCCCAACAAGTGAGCTACGACCAATTGCTCAAAGTCTTTTGGGAGAGCCATAATCCCACCCAGGGCATGCGCCAGGGCAACGATGTCGGCACCCAATACCGCTCCGGCATTTATACCTATTCCGAAGCTCAACAACAGGCCGCTTTAGCATCGCAGCAAGCCTATCAGCAAGCTCTCCAACAGGAGGGCTATGGGGAAATTACCACGGAAATTTTACCGGCCCCGGATTTTTACTACTCCGAGGATTATCATCAACAATATTTGGCTAAGAATCCCAATGGTTACTGCGGTTTGGGGGGCACTAATGTAGCCTGTCCCATCGGCACAGAAGTTTCCCTGGGAGCTTAGTCAAGTTGGTGGACAAAATCCTTTTATTGGGGGCCACAGGACAAGTGGGTCAGGAGTTGGCCCTTGATTTATCCCGTTGTGGGCAAGTGCAAACCGGCACCAGGGCAACTTTTGATTTGGCCCAACCGGCCATCCTGGGGGATAAAATTCGTGCTTTCGCTCCCGATATCATTGTCAACTCCGCCGCCTATACTGCCGTGGACAGGGCTGAAACGGAGCCGGAATTAGCCTACGCAGTGAACGCCCTTGCTCCCCAGGCGATCGCCAGCGCGGCCAAGGAAATCGGCGCCTATGTGGTGCATATCTCCACCGACTATGTGTTTGATGGTAGCCAGAGTTCTCCCTACCAGGAAACGGATATCACCAATCCCCTCGGGGTTTATGGCCAAAGCAAACTCCAGGGAGAAAGGGCCGTGGCAGAAAGTGGCGCTAACTTTCTCATTGTCCGTACTGCGTGGGTTTATGGGGCCAAAGGCTCCGGTAATTTTGTCAAAACCATGGTGCGCTTGGGCAAAGAGCGGCAAGAAGTGCGGGTGGTGGCGGATCAAATTGGTGGTCCCACCTGGGCCAAGGATCTGGCTCAGGCGATCGCCGCTTTGGTTCAACAACGGGCCCAGGGCATTTACCACTACAGCAATAGTGGGGTGGCCAGTTGGTACGATTTTGCGGTGGCGATTTTTGAGGAAGTTGAAAATTTGGGCATTTCCATTCAGGTACGTCAGGTGGTGCCCATTACCACAGCGGCCTATCCCACGCCGGCTCGACGGCCAGCCTACTCCGTTCTATCCCATGAAAAAATAGTACAAACTTTGGGTTCAGCCCCTCCCCATTGGCGAGCTTCATTGCGGGCCATGCTGCAACAAAGCATCAACGAGGGCATTTTCTGATGGCAAGGCCACTACATTACATTGCCCCCATTGCCACGGACTCCGGCACCTGTTGGCGGTAACGGTAATAGGCCGCACAGGCCCCTTCCGAAGAAACCATGGGGGCTCCCAGGGGTTGTTCTGGGGTGCAGGTCGTACCAAAGGCTGGACAATCGCTAGGTTTCCGTTGTCCCTGTAAAATTTCGCCGCTAATACACACCGTTTCCCCCATCGTTGGAGCCATGGTTTGCAGTAGGGACGCAAATTTAATTCCGGCATCCCAAGGCGCAAATGCTGGACTTAGCCCCAAACCGCTGGCAGGAATTAATCCTAAACCCCGCCAATGGCGATCGACTGGTTCAAATACTTGATCAATAATTTTCTGGGCATGGGCATTGCCCTGGGGTTGGACCGATCGCCGATATTGGTTGTCGCAAGTGAATTGTCCCGACTCCAGTTGGCGCACACAGGCAAGGATGCCCTGCATAATATCCACCGGTTCAAAGCCAGTAATAACTATAGGCACTTGGTATTTTTCAGCAATGCGTTGATAAGCTCTTTCCCCAGTCACTGTACAGACATGGCCTGCCGCTAAAAAGCCCTGCACGAGGGAATCGGGATTGCCTAATAAGGCTTCCATGGCCGGGGGCACCAACACATGGGCGCAAAGCAAACTAAAGTTATGCACCTGTTGGGCCCTAGCTTGGTGGAGAGTCATGGCGGTGGCGGGGGCTGTGGTTTCAAAACCTACCCCAAAAAACACCACTTCCCGATTAGGGTTTTCCCTGGCGATCGCCAAACAGTCCAGAGGAGAATAGACAATGCGGACATCGCCGCCCTGGGCTTTAACGGTTAATAAATCCGCCCCACTGCCGGGCACCCTTAACATATCCCCAAAGGAACAAAAAATTATCTCCGGTTGCCGGGCCAACCATAAAGCCTGATCAATTAATGCCATCGGGGTGACACACACAGGACAGCCGGGGCCATGGATCAGAGTCAAATCCTTTGGCAACAAAGTATCCAAACCATATTTGACAATGCTGTGGGTCTGGCCGCCACAAATTTCCATCAGCGTCCAAGGTTGGCTGATCTCCCTGGCGATCGCCTGACGGTAATGGGCCACCACCTCGGCATCCCGATATTCATCAACGTATTTCATAGCTAAAATTTGGCGAACTGATCCCAAGGTTAACGAAAATTTTCAGTAATAGTTAATTCTGGTCAAGTTGGAATGTGCTGGAAAAGTCTGCAAGCGATGGTCAATTTTCCCTAGTCCTCTTGAATAAGAAGCAGATATTCAGTAAGTTTCTGCTTGCAAGAGTATTTAGGCTGATTTTTTAGATGATCATGGCACTTCTCCCACGCTTGCCCAGCTTTTTATGTCCTAAGCAATGGCAACAAGTAGGGAATTTTATTGCTAAAGTGGAAATAGAAAAACAATATTTTAAGGGTTAGTTGATGTAGTCTTTAATATCTTTTTACGACAAAAATATCATGTCAAAATTTCCCCCTGCTGACCACTCTTTTCATCCCATCCATCAGTTAGTATAGTTAAAATGAATTTTGATCTTTCAAAACTAAGTAGCATAAAAGTTGAGTCTTTGGTACAGCAAGGGTTAGATACCATTCTCAATCGCCAAGCCAAAGCGGAAGCTTTATCGGCGGAAAAAGTTAGTTTGATCAAAAAATCCCTGGATCAAAAGGGGGAATTATACCGACTGCCCCCCAGCCATAAATTTACCATTGCTGCCTATCAAGTACGCTATCAAAATTCCGTTGGTTCCATTCTTATCACCCTGGATAACCTGCGGGAATTCAATAAAATGTTAGACCAAGAAATTTTGCAAGAAGCAAGTAAAGGTCATCTCCGCAAAGCAGACCGATACATTCGCCAAAAGCGCAACGTTGACATCACTACATACACCCATCGCATCAAAGGTTATCGGGTTACCCAAGCCAAAGCAAAAATTCTTACCTGGATTATTGACTGGGACTTTCATAAGCAATCATCGGACGAAAGCTCCTATGGTAGCGGCACTGCTAGGGCCTTAATGCAGGAATTGGCAGTTAGCTTCCTTGACCATCCCGACGCCAAGAATAGTAGACAAGATTATTTAGACGCCATCATGACCCTAAACTGGGTCAAAGAAATTTTGCAGACGGCTAAACCATTCTATAGCCACAGCCAAATTACCCATAAAATCATCTACCACCACCACTTAGACAGTTAGTTATTCACTAATGGGTCCGACGGTTAATGCTAACAATTTATCTAAGTGACTTGTAACCATCCCATGGTTGACCACACCGGGCAAACTATGTTTTTAACTATCTATTGAAAAAATTATCCCAATATTAAACAACACCCAGAACCTAGTAACTAGTCTTACTAACCCTCCTTTCTTCGAGCATGATTGGAGCTGCAAATACCTAATACAAGGGCAATGCCTATCTCCCATGGCTAGCAATTGGGGCTGTGACTGTTTTCGGTTTGGGTGTTGTCCGCTATCTGAGCGATGAAATGAGAAACAAACGAGACAGATTTAGAAAGAAACAGCTCAGTTTTACCTCTCTTGTTAAACTAGGGTTTTCGGACGGAAGTGGCTGTTTGTATCTGCCAGTGAAGCCTTTCTGCTCCATGTATTTAATGTACAAAATCCTACCAAGAATGGCAACCCATATTTAACTTTATTCATTTAAAAAAAGCAAAGGCTATTAATTTTGTTGCGAAATATTAACAAAAGCTGCAGCAGTTTATTTGAGCTATTTTTGTCGCATAAAACAACTTTTTTGTTGTCTAAATTGTCGATATTAAACCATCGATATTGAAGAAACCTAAAGATTTGTTCGCTTTTTAAAAAGTTGGTGTAACAATGAAGACAACCAGATAAAGATTCAGTTCGTTATTGTGGGCAAGATTGTGGAGAAACGAAAATTTTTCCCTAATCAAGGGTGGCAATCAGGTTAATTTTTGCAGTCAAAATTTCCTGGTTTACGCTTTCCCCCATCTTTTATCGGCTGTATTGCTCCTTTTTGAGGGTTTTTCCATGACCGTTGCCACCGATCGCCAAACTACGCCCCCATCTGCGGCCCATCCTAGTGGAGACAAGCGTTTTAAGGTGTTGGATGCCACCATGAAGCGTAACCAATTTAATCAGGATGCCCTCATTGAAATTCTTCACAAAGCCCAGGAGATTTTTGGCTATCTGGAGGAAGATGTCCTACTCTATGTGGCCCGGGGGCTCAAACTCCCCCTCAGCCGAGTGTTTGGGGTGGCGACTTTCTATCATTTATTCTCCCTTAAGCCCAGCGGCAAACATACCTGTGTGGTTTGTTTAGGAACAGCTTGTTACGTCAAAGGAGCGGGGGATTTGCTGAAAACCCTGGATCGAGAAATCCATCTCCAGCCCGGAGAAACCACCGAAGATGGCCAAATGTCCTTGGTGACGGCCCGTTGCATTGGAGCCTGCGGCATTGCTCCAGCGGTGGTCTATGATGGCAAGGTTTTGGGCAAGCAAACTGATGATGCGGTGTTGACGGCGATCCAACCTTGGTTAGGCAACACTGAAGTTTAATTAAAGCTTAAGCATTGATTTATGCAGTAGTTGCTACTACTTAAGTTATCAATGCTGGATAAAGGTCTAAATAATTGGCGATTTTTAGTAGTAATTGTTTTTTATCATTGCCATCCATGGCCATTGATTAATCAAATTTCACTCCACTTTTCTAGTTAAATTCCATTGCTCCACCACCAACCGAGGATTTAAGGTTTTATGGATATCAAAGAATTAAGGGAAATTGCTGCCAAAAGCCGGGAGAAACAAGCAAAAATTCGCGTTCGCTGTTGTAGTGCCGCCGGTTGCCTTTCTTCTGAAGGGGAGGCGGTGAAAAAAAATCTCACCACGGCGATCGCCGAAGCGGGCTTAGGGGACAAGGTGGAAGTCTGTGGGGTGGGCTGTATGAAGTTCTGTGGTCGGGGGCCCCTAGTAGCGGTGGATGACCGGAACCAACTCTACGAATTTGTCACCCCAGAACAGGTGGGGGATATTGTCAAAAAATTGCAAGAACCCGATGCGATTCCGGAAACCGGCTTAATCAGTGGCGACCCGCACCATCCCTTCTACGCTCTGCAACGGAATATTGTCCTAGAAAATTCCGGCCAGATTGATCCCGAGTCCATCGATGAATACATTGCCCTGGGGGGCTACGAACAGCTTTATAAAGCCATCTATGAAATGACTCCAGAGAAAGTGATCACGGAAGTGCAAAAAAGTGGTCTGCGGGGTCGGGGTGGGGGCGGCTATCCCACCGGCTTGAAATGGGCCACAGTGGCCAAAATGCCCGGTCAGCAGAAATATGTTATCTGCAATGCTGACGAAGGTGATCCCGGTGCTTTCATGGACCGCAGTGTTTTGGAAAGTGATCCCCATCGCATCCTAGAAGGAATGGCGATCGCCGCCTATGCTGTGGGGGCCAACCATGGCTACATCTATGTACGGGCGGAATATCCCCTGGCCATCCAAAGACTACAAAAAGCTATCCAACAGGCCAAACGCTACGGCTTAATGGGTACCCAAATTTTTGATTCTCCCATTGATTTCAAAGTGGAAATCCGGGTGGGGGCCGGCGCCTTTGTCTGTGGGGAAGAAACAGCTCTCATTGCCTCAGTGGAAGGGAAACGAGGCACGCCCCGACCGCGACCACCCTATCCAGCCCAATCGGGTTTATGGGCAAGTCCCACCCTAATTAACAACGTCGAAACCTACGCTAACGTCGTACCCATTATTCGGGAAGGGGGCGACTGGTATGGGGCCATTGGCACTGAAAAAAGTAAGGGCACTAAGGTCTTTGCTTTGACGGGGAAAGTGGAAAATGCCGGTTTGATTGAAGTTCCCATGGGCACAACAGTGCGGCAAGTGGTGGAAGAAATGGGGGGCGGCGTACCCGATGGCGGCCAAGTCAAAGCTGTGCAAACTGGGGGGCCTTCCGGAGGCTGTATCCCCGCCGATAAATTGGATACACCCATCGAATATGACACCCTATTAGCCTTGGGGACCATGATGGGGTCGGGGGGCATGATTGTTATGGACGAAACCACCAATATGGTGGACGTGGCCCAGTTTTATATGGATTTTTGCAAATCGGAATCCTGCGGCAAGTGTATTCCCTGTCGAGCCGGAACAGTGCAACTTTATGACCTTTTAACCCGCTTTTTAGAAGGGGAAGCCACCCAGACAGACTTAGTTAAATTGGAAAATCTTTGCTACATGGTGAAAGAGACTAGCCTCTGTGGGTTAGGAATGAGTGCTCCCAACCCAGTAATTAGTACCTTGCGCTATTTTAAACATGAGTATGAAGCTTTGCTTAAAGTCTAGTTTGATGGTTTGTATGTCAAATTAATTCTCCTGAAACGCCATGACTGTTTTAACTGTGCCCATCAAAAGTGATACTTGGATCAAGGCCTCTTGGGAAGAATTTATCCAAGCTGCTGAAAACCCTGATTATGAAAAGGGTAAATTTTATTACTATCAAGATCATCTAAGAATAGAAATGTCCCCTGTTAGCAGGGATCATGCTGGAGACCATGGCCTTGTGAATGGTGCTCTTGGTCTCTATGTTGCCTTAAGAAATATTCCAGTAACAATCCGTGATACCTGTAGTTACCGTCAACCTGGTCAATGGGAAGTACAACCTGATATTTCTTGCCATGTGGGGGATAATGCTATGGCTATTCCCTATGGAACGGGTATTGTCAATTTAAATGATTATCCTCCCCCCGATTTGGTCATTGAAATTGCCAATACTTCCTTAGCTGATGATCAAGGAAAAAAACGACTACTTTATGAAGATTTAAGCGTTAAAGAATATTGGATTGTGGATGTGAAAGTCACTAAAATTCTGGGGTTTAAAATGAAAAATCAAGGGAGCTACCAAATTAGAGAATCTCTAGTTCTTCCTGGCTTAAAACTGGCTATTTTAGAAGAAGGGTTACAAAAATCACGTCAAACTAACCATAGCGAAGTGATGCGTTGGCTACTTCAACAGTTTAGTTAATTTATTTTCAGAGGAGTTTTTTGCCAATGTCTGTTGTTACCTTAACCATTGATAATAAGGCGATCGCCATTGAGGAGGGGGCTACGGTGCTCCAGGCTGCCAAAGAAGCAGGAGTTCCTATTCCCACCCTCTGCCATTTAGAAGGCCTTTCTGAAGCCGCCGCTTGTCGTTTGTGTATGGTGGAAGTGGAGGGGACTAATAAACTGATGCCTGCCTGTGTGACGGCGGTCAGTGAAGAAATGGTGGTGCATACCAACACAGAAAAGCTGCAAGATTACCGACGCATGACGGTGGAATTACTCTTTTCCGAAGGTAACCATGTCTGTGCCATTTGTGTTGCTAACGGCAATTGTGAATTGCAAGATATGGCTATTACGGTGGGCATGGACCATAGCCGTTTTAAATATCAATTTCCCAAGCGGGAAGTGGATTTATCCCATCCTTTATTTGGTATTGACCATAACCGTTGCATTCTCTGTACCCGTTGTGTGCGAGTTTGCGATGAAATTGAAGGGGCCCATGTCTGGGATGTGGCCTATCGCGGGGCCGAATGCAAAATTGTTTCTGGTCTGAGCCAACCCTGGGGAACGGTGGATGCTTGCACTTCCTGTGGCAAATGTGTCGATGCCTGCCCCACTGGTTCTATTTTCCATAAGGGAGAAACCACCGCTGAAAAAATTGGTGATCGCCATAAGGTGGAATTTTTAGCTACGGCCCGTAAAGATCAACAATGGACTCGATAATTTCCATAACTTTTACTCTGAAAGTAACCTAGATAAACCCTAAAAATATGTCTAAAATTCGTTTTGCTACCGTTTGGCTCGCCGGTTGTTCCGGTTGTCATATGTCCTTTCTGGATATGGATGAATGGTTAATCGAGTTGGCCCAAAAAGTGGATGTAGTTTTCAGCCCCGTTGGTTGTGACTTGAAAGAATATCCCGACAACGTTGATGTTTGCCTAGTGGAAGGGGCGATCGCCAACGAAGAAAATTTAGAATTGGCCCTGGAGTTAAGGAAAAAAACAAAAGTAGTAATTTCCTTTGGCGACTGTGCCGTTACGGCCAATGTCCCCGGTATGCGCAATATGCTTAAAGGCAGTGATCCGGTTCTGCGTCGAGCCTATATTGAACTGGGGGACGGCACTCCCCAACTACCCGATGAACCAGGCATTGTCCCGCCCTTATTAGACAAAGTTGTCCCCTTACACCAAGTAATTCCAGTGGATATTTTTATGCCCGGTTGTCCCCCCGACGCCCACCGCATTCGAGCAACATTGGAGCCGCTATTAAATGGAGAACATCCCCTGATGGAGGGACGGGCAATGATTAAGTTTGGCTAAAATTAAGTTTTCCCCACGGTTTGCAAAATCAGTATTTAGGAGATTGAACAATGAATATTCAATTGGTAGAATCCTTGGTTCAGATAATTCAGAGTCTTTCCCTGGAGGAACAAAAATTATTGAAGAGTCAATTGGAACAAATAGAAGAAAAAAAAGATAACTGGGAAGAAGTATTAGAAGAGATTGAAGCTAGCAAACAAAAAGATCTATCTGTACGTCAAGGAAAAAAAATTGAGCTTTCTATTACAGAAATCATTCATCAAATGCGAGAAGAAAGAGACCAACAGCTGCTAGAAACTTGGCAATCTTGATTAGGTTTAATAATTAAACTAGTTTAAATTCAATGGTAAATATCTGTATCGATAACAGTTTTTTAATTCTTTTGCTTACCAAGGAAGATAGTTCTAACAAAGCTCAGTTGTTGTGGAGGGAGTGGCAAACAAAAAACAACACTATTATCGCCCCTAAATTAATTTATTACGAAGCCAGTAATGTCCTACACCGTCTCCAGAGATTTAAGCAAATTGATTCCGCTCAAGAAAAACTTAATCTTGTTTTTAAACTGAACATCAAGATCTATGAGTATGACCAGTTGCACCAAGATGCTTTGACGATCGCCGAAAGATTTCAATTGCCGGCCGCCTACGATGCCCATTATTTAGCTTTAGCAGAAAAAATGCAGATAGATTTTTATACTTGTGACAAAAAAATGTTCAATTCCGTACAACAAAATTTTCCTAGAATAAAATTAGTTGCCACCAATAGCAGTTAATTTTGTTCAGTTATCATATCAAAAAAAATTACATTAATTGACTTACTATCATGTCTAAAACTATTGTTATTGATCCCGTTACCCGCATTGAAGGCCACGCTAAAATCTCTATTTTTCTCAATGACCAAGGCAACGTCGATGATGTCCGCTTCAATGTGGTGGAGTATCGGGGCTTTGAGAAATTCTGTGAAGGCCGCCCCATGTGGGAAATGGCCGGTATTACCGCCCGCATTTGTGGCATTTGCCCTGTGAGCCATCTCCTTTGTGCGGCTAAAACCGGGGACAAGTTACTGGCGGTGCAGATCCCTCCGGCTGGCGAAAAACTACGACGGTTAATGAATTTGGGGCAAATTACCCAATCCCATGCCCTTAGTTTTTTCCATCTCAGCAGTCCTGATTTTCTGCTTGGTTGGGACAGTGACCCCGCTACCCGGAATGTGTTTGGCTTAATCGCCGCTGATCCCGATTTAGCTAGGGCCGGCATCCGTTTACGACAATTTGGCCAGACGGTGATTGAACTTTTAGGAGCCAAAAAAATCCACTCCGCTTGGTCTGTGCCTGGGGGAGTACGATCGCCCTTGTCCGCAGAAGGAAGGCAGTGGATTGTGGACCGTTTACCAGAAGCAAAAGAGACCATTTACGTCGCTCTAAATTTGTTTAAAAATCTCCTAGACCGCTTCCAAACTGAGGTGGCAGAATTTGGTCGGTTTCCCTCTTTATTTATGGGACTAGTGGGAACCCATGGGGAATGGGAACATTATGGTGGCCATTTGCGGTTTACCGACAGTGAAGGCAATATTGTGGCCGATAATCTCAGTGAAGATAATTACGCTGATTTCATTGGTGAGTCGGTGGAAAAATGGTCCTATTTAAAATTTCCTTACTATAAGCCCCTAGGTTACCCGGACGGTATTTATCGGGTTGGCCCCTTAGCCCGCCTTAATGTTTGTCATCATATTGGCACCCCGGAAGCAGACCGAGAATTAGAGGAATATCGTCAACGGGCTGGAGGCGTAGCCACGTCTTCCTTCTTTTATCACTACGCCCGTTTGGTGGAAATCCTCGCCTGTTTAGAAGCCATCGAATTGTTGATGGATGATCCAGATATTTTGTCCAAAAACTGTCGAGCCAGGGCGGAAATTAACTGTACCGAAGCAGTGGGGGTAAGTGAAGCACCCAGGGGAACCCTATTTCACCATTACAAAGTGGATCAAAATGGTCTGATTGAGAAAGTTAATCTGATCATCGCCACGGGTAATAATAACTTGGCCATGAATAAAACCGTGGCTCAAATTGCCAAGTATTACATTCGCAATCATGATGTGCAGGAAGGCTTTTTAAACCGGGTAGAGGCAGGTATTCGTTGCTATGATCCCTGTCTTAGTTGTTCCACCCACGCGGCGGGGCAAATGCCATTGATGATTGATTTAGTGAACACCCAGGGGGAAGTAATTCAATCCATTCGGCGGGACTAGTCGCCAGGACAAAAAGCAGGCGTAATTAGACAAAAAAATACCCCGGTATAACCGAGGGCATATCTAGGAGAACTCAATGTCAATGGAAGGTACCGAAACCCCTAGAACCCGTGCCCTTAATAGTTCTTGCAAAGGAATTCTGTCGGGTTTCCATAGCCTTATGTTCTTTATAGTAAACATAATGTTAATTTTTGTCAACGAGACTTGACGTCCGGTTCATTTTATTGATAAGACTATGCCCCCACGGCGATCGCCCCGTTTTGTCCCCCAAAGCCAAAGCTGAGACATAGGCCGTAGGCTAAGCGCCCATGGGCCAAGGGGTTAATGGAGGTGAAATTGAGGGGAAATTCCGGTTCCCTTAAGCCGACACAGGGAGGCAATTTTTGCTGGTGCAGGCTCAGTAATGTTAAGGCCACGGCGATCGCCCCGGAAGCCCCCAGGGTATGGCCGGTGGCCCCTTTGGTGGAGGTGATTGGTGTATTTGGTGCGAACATGGTTTGAATTAAGGCCGCTTCCCGCTGATCATTAAAAAGGGTGCCGGTGCCGTGGGGATGGATAAGACTAATCTGTACTGGAATTAAGCCACTACGGGTTAAGCAATGTTTAACTGCTTTTTGGGCACTGCGATTATCAAAGGCGGGGGTACTGCGATGGAGAGCATCACAACTAAAACCCCAACCTAAAATTTCACCGTAAATTCTGGCCTTTCTCTTTTCGGCCAAGGCTCGGCTTTCCAACACCAATAATGCCCCCCCTTCCCCTAACACTAGACCCTGGCGCTGGCGATCGAAGGGGTAGCAACCATCGGTTGCTAGCGTCGCCATTTTACTAAAACCGGCCAATGTGAGCGGTGTAATGGGGGCTTCCACTGCTCCGGCCAAAACCCGTTGGCAATGACCTGTTCTAATTAACTCCACCCCCTGGGCGATCGCCCATAATCCGGTGGCACAGGCCGCCATGGGACATTGCATCACCGTTACCTCTGGTAGAAGTTGGGCGGCGAGACGGGCGGCCTGATCGGGTAAGGTCTGCCACCAATCTACCGGCCCAAAGTTAGGCGCCACCGGGGGCTTAGTATTACTGCCAACCCAATCTTCCCAATGGCCCTGGCTGGCTCGACTAGAACCGATCGCCACGCCCCAGGGTTCTTCCGCGGGATCAAGTAGGGCATCGTCAAGGGCAGCCTGGACTAATGGCGGCACCAACTGCCCTAGGGAACGGGGATAATCTCCTCGCAGTGCCAAAGGTAACGGTGGCAAGTTAGTGAAGGGTTGCTTGGGCTTGATGGCCGTTTGTCCCTGTAACAACTTCTCCCAGGTTTGTAATTGATCGCCCAGGACAGTGTCGAGGGCCAGACCCGTAACCACCACTCCTGTGGCTAGAGCATCTATTGGAACCGTTTTCTGCTTCCCCTGCCCATCCATGGCCCGATTAACTGTTAGCTTCGGGAATGGCAATTTCCAACATTTCCACCCGCCGGTCTAGGGCTTCTAATTCATCCTTCAGGCGATCGCCTTGGCCCACAATGACCGCAATCATCTGTTCGGGGCGGAGATACTTGGCCGCTACCCGTTGCACGTCTGCCACCGTGGTGTCCATCACCGCCTGTTGGTAGGTGAAAATAAAATCCTCTGGATAACCGTAATACTCGTAGGTCATCAACCGGGAAAGGGTTTGCCCCGGTCTTTCAAAGTTAAAGACAAAGGAATTCAAAATTGAGTCCTTGGCATAGGCCAATTCTTCCGGGCTTACTTCGGTGATGCGTAACTTTTCAAACTCTTGTAACAGAGATTGGAGAAACTGCACTGTGGTTTCTGTGCGGGTAGGGCCCCCAGCTAAGAAATAACCGGGATAGTCATAGCGGGCCTGCCAACTACCGGAAACACTATAGGCTAAGCCCTGGGTAGAGCGGATATTGTTAAATAACCTGCCTGCAAAGCCCCCCAGGACCCCATTCATCACCGACAGGGCGGCGTAATCAGGGCTGTCCACCATGCCGCCAATTTGCCCCAAAAGCACATTGCTCTGGGTAACGTGGGGCAAATTAACCAAAAAAACTTCACTGTCATTAACCTGGCTAGCACTGGGGGGAGTTAACTGGGGAGCCGTTCCCGGCACTTGCCAATTACCAAATTTTTCCGCAATGGTTTGCTTGATGGTTTCCCCGTCGAAGTCTCCCACAATACCTAGAATCATCTGGTCGGGACGGACGTAGCGTTGATGAAAATCAACAATATCCTGGCGGTCAATATTGGCTAAGGTTTGGTACTCCACCGTGCGGGCGTAGGGACTGGTGGAGCCATAGAGCATTTTGCTAAATTCCCGGCTGGCAATATCCCCAGGGTCGTCGTTGCGACGGGCAATGCCTCCCCGCAGTTGGTTTTTGGCCAAGGCAATTTGGGCTTCGTCAAAGGCTGGGGTTTGGAGTACTTGGGCAAAGAGGTCAAACACCAAGTCAAAGTCCTTACCAAGGGAAGAAAAACTAGCGGAACCAGAGGCGGTGCCAATGCTGGTTTCAATGGCGGCGGCCTTTTGCTCCAATAAATTGTTCAGTTGGGCGGGGGAATACTGCTCTGTGCCCCCCAACCGCATAGTAGCGCCCGTCAACTGGGCTAACCCCACTTGATCCGCTGGTTCCCAACGGGCTCCTGCCCGCATTACTACTGACCCTGATACCAGGGGCAGTCTCCGGTCAGGCATTAGATAGACCACCAAACCGTTGGGCAGAGTGTAACGTTCGTAGTCCGGCAGATTGATTTCCGGCAGGGGGGGGAACGTCAATTGGTCATGGGTTTTGGGCTGGGCTCCCAGGTCCCTCGCTATGGCCGGGGCTAGGGAAAGATTACTAAAAACGACGATCGCCATTACCAGGGTGGCCACCAGGACGAACCGTTGCCAGGCATTGGGGCTAGAGACCACTGTTTTGGGAGTTTTCCAAGGATTTTTCATAGGGCAAACAAGGCGATCTAGTATCCACAGTCCCCATTGTTTATCGGTTAAATCTGTCGTGGGGCTGGGGCGAAAGCAAAAACGGTGACTAGTGCCAAGGCAAAAGCCTCCCCAATGCTAACAGTGCTTCAACACTGGGAAGACTTTGACTAGCCAAGCTGGGCTGGGCCATTGTGCTGACCAATGACAACCGTCCCAACTAGACAGCGCCACCGGCTGCTTGTAGGCGAGCCCGAGCTTTTTTGTAATTGTTAGAAGCTTTCAGTTGGTTGGGTTTATCTTCCCCCCGGTTTGCTTCTTCCAAAGCACCTTGGGCTTCGGTGTAGGCTTGGCGGGCCGATTCAGCATTGATCTCTGTGCCCAACTCGGCACCATTGACCAATACTTTCACTTCGTTATTTTCTACCTCAGCAAAGCCCCCCATGACTGCAATATTTTTCCAGTCCTTACCAGGGCGCACCCGCATGACCCCAATTTCCAAAGCGGTGAGTAGGGGAGCGTGATTACTGAGGATACCCAGTTGGCCGGTGGTGCTGGGCAAAATCAGTTCCTGTACTTCTTCATCCCAAACCACCTTATCCGGTGTGATTACCCGTACTGTTAACGTCATTTTTAGGAATTTCCCTTTGATAGCGTTTCTATGCAAACAACTGGCGATCGTCGACCAGGAAAGCAGGGGGAATAAAGCAATGGTCATCCTAGAAAACCATTCCTATTCCCCCTAATTCTCCCAACTTAGACCCCAGACAAATCAGCTCTTAGCCCTCTTTGAGCTTAGCTCCTTTAGCCTTAGCTTCCTCGATGTCTCCCACCAAGTAGAAAGCCTGCTCTGGTAAATCATCCAATTCGCCGGCCAGAATAGCTTTGAAGCCTTTGATGGTGTCGGCTAGGGACACGTACTTGCCGGGGGCACCGGTGAACACCTCTGCCACAAAGAAGGGTTGGGAAAGGAAACGCTCGATTTTCCGAGCCCGGTCCACCGTCAAACGGTCTTCCTCGGACAATTCATCCAAACCAAGAATGGCAATGATATCCTGCAATTCTTTGTAGCGTTGCAGGGTAGATTGCACTTCCCGAGCGGTGTTGTAGTGCTCTTGCCCAACGATGGAGGGCTGGAGCATGGTGCTGGTGGAATCCAAGGGATCCACGGCGGGGTAAATACCTTTAGCGGCTAAACCACGAGAAAGTACGGTGGTACCATCCAGGTGGGCAAAGGTGGTGGCGGGAGCGGGGTCAGTTAAGTCGTCCGCCGGTACATACACCGCTTGGATAGAGGTGATGGAACCTTCCTTGGTGGAGGTGATGCGCTCTTGCAAATCCCCTACGTCCGTACCGAGGGTAGGCTGATAACCTACGGCAGAAGGCATCCGACCCAACAGAGCCGATACTTCCGAGCCAGCTTGTACGAACCGGAAAATGTTGTCGATGAAGAGC
The DNA here is from genome assembly GCF_015207725.1 of Synechocystis sp. LEGE 06083. NCBI lineage: Bacteria > Bacillati > Cyanobacteriota > Cyanophyceae > Synechococcales > Merismopediaceae > Synechocystis > Synechocystis sp. LEGE 06083. The sequence continues at coordinate 7,001 of NZ_JADEWJ010000006.1, read as the reverse complement.
AATACGTCTTGTTTGTTCACATCCCGGAAATATTCCGCCATGGTCAAAGCAGTTAAACCAACCCGCATCCGAGCCCCGGGGGGTTCGTTCATCTGACCGTACACCAGAGCGATTTTAGACTCTTCCGGTTTGTCGGCGTTGATGACGTTAGACTCGATCATCTCGTTGTAGAGGTCATTCCCTTCCCGGGTCCGTTCCCCCACACCACCAAATACGGATACTCCCCCGTGTTGGATGGCGATGTTGTTGATCAATTCCATCATGATTACGGTTTTGCCCACACCGGCACCACCGAATAGACCGATTTTGCCACCCTGACGGTAGGGGGTAAGCAGGTCAATTACTTTAATGCCGGTTTCAAATACTTGGGGCTTGGTTTCTAGGTCCACCAGTTTGGGGGCGGGGCGGTGGATCGGGAAGGTTTCTCCACTGGGCACTGGGCCTTTGTTGTCCACGGGCTCACCGAGAACATTGAAAATACGACCGAGGGTGCCGATTCCCACGGGAACGCTGATGGGGGCCCCGGTGTCCACCACGTCCATACCCCGGACGAGGCCATCGGTGGTGCTCATGGCTACGGCGCGGACCTGGTTGTCGCCGAGAAGCTGCTGCACTTCACAGGTAACAGCTACTTCGTTACCAGCAGAGTTTCTGCCTTGGACTTTAAGGGCATTATAAATACGGGGCAATTTACCACTGGGGAACTGGGCGTCAATTACAGGCCCGATGACCTGGGTAATTTTGCCAACGTTAGTTGCTTCTTTTACGGCTACCATGCTGATTGTCTAGGAATTTGTTTATAGTTAGACTACAGGATTACTGTTTAGTTTTGGTCAAATTTGCCATCTTTAAGGGTATCACTTTGGGGCTGTCCCCAACTGGTGGGATGGTGCAAATCCTAGGCTGATAGGCGATCGCCGGGGGGAGGTTTTGGAGCAAAAGTTGGAACGGGAAGATTGTCTGAGGGCGATTGCGAGAACTTTGCTGGAAAAGGACTGGGCCACGGCAGTCCATTTTGCCATGGAGCAACTGGGGCTGTTGTTTGGTTGTCAGCGGGTCCATGTGATTTACCATGATCCGGCCAAGGACTGTTTACATATGGCGGAAGAATGGTGCGCGGTGGGTACTGCTCCTCGGTTATCAACTTTTCAAGGGGTGCCGGTGGCCACCTATCCCTGGATCTGGGCTAATTTGCAGGACGGTGACGGTGTTTTGGTGAGGGATGTGGAGCAAATGCCGCCGGAGGCTGAGATGGATAAGGCCTCCCTGCAGTTTGATCTGGTGAAATCTATCTTGGTGGTGCCCATGGTTAAGGATGCCCAAGTGTTGGGCTACATTAGCCTGGTTCATCTCCATGGCAACTATGGCTGGAACCCGGAGGAATTAAACTTGGCCAAGCTGGTGGGGCAATTTTTGGCGATCGCCCAAGCCCGGCACCAAGCAGAAACAACCCTGACCCAAGCAAAGGAAGCGGCGGATGCGGCCAATCGGGCTAAAACGGAATTTTTGGCCAGCATTAGCCATGAATTGCGTACTCCCCTCAATGCCATCATTGGTTTTAGCCAACTGTTACATCGGGATCCCAGTTTGGCCCCCCACCGTCCCACCCTGGATATCATCAACCGGAGCGGCGAGCATTTACTAGAGCTGATTAACGACATTCTGGAAATGTCCAAAATTGAGGCAGGCCGCACCACCCTAAATGAAAAAACCATTGATTGCCATCGTTTATTGGACAATCTACAGGCCCTTTTTCAACTGCGAGCCCAGGAAAAACAATTACTCCTCCAGGTGGAACGATCACCAGAGGTGCCCCAATGGATTAAAACCGATGGGGGCAAGTTGCGGCAGGTGTTGATTAACTTGTTGGCCAATGCCATTAAGTTTACGGATCAGGGCGGTGTCACCTTGAAGGTTAAATATCTGACTTCCCCTACTCCCCAGACCAAGGGGGGTGAGGAAGCATCCATCTGGCTCCATTTTTTGGTATCGGATACGGGGGCGGGCATTGCTTCCCATGAGATGGATCAACTGTTTGTGCCCTTTGCCCAGACAGAAACGGGGCTGAAGTCTTGCCAAGGTAACGGTTTAGGGCTGCCCATCAGCCAAAAATTTGTGCAGTTGATGGGGGGACAAATTCAAGTCAGGAGTAAGGTCAATCAAGGCAGTGCTTTCTTTTTTGCCATTCCAGTGCAGGTGATGGCGGCCCCCAATCCGACTCCGGAAATCTCGGCGGCAATTCTCCCTTCTCTGGACCAGTACAATCAAAAAATTCTCGTGGTGGATGACCGCCCGGAAAGTCGGCTATTGCTGTGCCAATTGCTCACCAGCCTAGGCTTCGTTGTCCAAGAGGCAGAAAACGGAGAAATGGCGATCGCCCTGTGGGAGAGTTGGCAGCCCCAGGTGATTTTAATGGATATGCAAATGCCGGTGTTGGATGGTCGAAGTGCGACCGAAAAAATTAAAGCTAGCCCCCAAGGGCAACATACGGTCGTCATTGCCCTCACCGCCAGTGCCTTTGAAGAAGAACGGACGGAAATCCTGGCCTCTGGCTGTGACGATTTTTTACGCAAGCCTTTCCGCCCCGAAGAATTGATCGCCCTCCTAGCCAAACACCTGGCCGTATCTTTACCTTCCCAGATTCAACCACCGGCTTCCCCTCTCCGACCCTTTCCTGTCATCACAGCTCCGTCCCTATTAGAACAATTGGCTCAGACCCCCCCATCCTGGCGACAACAGATGACGAAAATGGCCCTAGAATGCAATGACGATGAACTGATTGCCCTGGTTGAGTCCCTGCCGACTTTGTCACCATCCCTGGCTCACCTATTGTCCACCTGGGCTAGGGAATACCGCTTTGAACAGATTTTCCTGACGATTGAATCCAGTCTTGGGGAGATGACCCCAGTGGGGTAACCCAATTGATATTCCCAACTGTGACAACAGGTGCTTAAAATTCGTCTCAACTTTAACTTTTCTTTCCCCTCCATCAATTCCCGCAGGCGATCGCCATGGGCCAGGACTGTAAAACCCTTTTTATTGTCGATGACACCCCGGACAATGTACGGCTACTGGCTAATCTTTTGTCTGCCCATGGTTACCGAATCCGCAAAGCATTGGATGCCAATTTCGCCCTCAAAAGTATTGAGCAATCCCCGCCGGATTTGATTTTACTAGACGTTAATATGCCCACCATGAATGGCTATGAAATGTGTGCCCAGTTAAAGTCCAATCCCGATACCCAGGAAATCCCCATTATTTTCATCAGTGCCCTAGATAACGTACTTGATAAAGTCAAAGCTTTTAACCTGGGGGGAGCGGACTACATCACCAAGCCGTTTCAAATGGAGGAAGTGCTGGCCCGCATTGAGCATCAACTGCTCCTGCTACAACAAAAACATCAACTGCGGGCAGAAATTCAAGAACGAAAGCGGGCGGAACAATCCCTGGAAGTTTCCCTGCGGGTGGTGTCCCACGATCTCCGCAATCCTGTGTTGGGGCTGTCCATGGTGCTCAACAATTATCTTAAACGGGCCGATCCAAACCAAACGGAACTTTCCCTACCCCGCCAAACCCTGGAGCAGATGGCCCACAGTTGTGAACGTCAATTAGCCTTGATCAATTCCCTGGTGGAAAGCCAACATTGGGAACAGCAGGGGGTTCCTTTGGTGTTGCGACGCCTTGATCTGGGCACCCTAGTGAGGGATTTTGCCCAGGAGTGGTCGTTGGGACTAGGGGAGCAGGAAGTAACCCTTAGTTTGAATCTGGGGGAAAATTTGCCCTTATTCATGGGGGATGCCAATTTCATCTGGCGGGTGTTGGAAAATTTGTTGGCCAATAGCCTTAAATACAATCCTTTACCCCGCTCCCAACCTTTGAACATTACCATCACAGTTACGGCCCTAGACCAAACCCTAACCTGTCGAGTCACAGATAATGGGGTAGGTGTGGACCTGGCCATCGCTGACCGAGTTTTTGAACGCTATCAACGCGGCGATCGGGATAATAATCCCCTAGGGCTAGGTTTAGGGCTATATGTTTGTAAACTAATTGTCGAAGCCCATGGTGGCAAAATTGGTCTCAATACCGCCGTTAGTAAAGGGGCAGAAATTTACTTTACCCTCCCCTTGGAAAAAGTTCCCGCTTAAAATTTTGGCATCTAGAGATTATTTATCAACAGTGAGCAAAGTTAATTGGTGATGCTAAAAGTTTGTGTGGATGCTACAGCCATAAGGGGCCAATTGAGTGGCATTGGTTTTTATAATCTCAGCCTTCTGCGGGCCCTTAATCAACTACAGCATAGCCAACAATTTCAAGGGCAATTTTCCCTCCAAATTTATTATCAACCAGGGTTTAAAGATTGGTTAAGGGGAAAGTGGCAAAAAAATAACTATCTATCTGAATTTGCTAATTGTACTTGCTTACCCTTGCCGGTTACCTTGAGCGATCGCCTGGTTGGTTTTGCCAATCCCATTATAAATTTGTTAGAAAAACGCCTAGGCAAACCGGATCTTATCCATGGCACCGATCACTACATTTTTCCTAGCCGACAAAGTATAAACTTGTTAACAATTCACGATTTAACCTTCCTCAAATTTCCGGAATTTGTTCCCCCCATTGTCCAACGCTATCACCAAAGAATTTTACGTTGTTTACCCTTTGCCCAGGGAATTTTAACCTTTGCCGAGAGTACCAAGCGGGAAATTAGCCATTATTATCAATTTCCTCCGGAAAGAATTTTTGTTACCCCCCAGGCTAGCCGATACCATCCACTATTATCAACGGAGTCAACCTCTCTAGAAAGTGATTTGGCAAACGATCCATTGTCAGCCGCCATTCCCTATAATTTTGCAGTGCCCTATTTTCTTTTTGTTAGCACCCTGGAACCCCGCAAAAATGTGGTTGGCCTGATCGAAGCTTTTAATTTATTCAAACAAGTCACGAAAGCTCCCCACCAATTAGTACTCATCGGTCAACTGGGCTGGAAATATGAACCCATCTTAACGGCGATCGCCAATTCTCCCTATAAAGATCAAATTCATCGTTTGGCTTATATTCCCAACCAATGGTTAGCCCTGTTTTATCAAAGAGCCACCGCTTTTGTTTATCCTTCTTTTTACGAAGGTTTTGGTTTGCCCGTGGTGGAGGCTATGAACTTTGGTTTGCCGATAATTACCGCTAACGCTGGATCCCTACCGGAAGTGGTGGGGGACAGTGGCGTATTAGTGGATCCCCAAGATCCCCAGGCTTTAGCGTTAGCATTAGAAAAAATAGTTGCCAACCCGGATTGGCAGAGGCAATTAAAACAAAAAAGCTTAACTAGGTCTAAGGATTTTTCCTGGGAACACACTGCCCGCAAAACCCTAGAAGTTTATCAGTCTTTAACTCATTAACCTATGATGACAGGATAACTATGCTACAAATTGCGCCCCCTTCAATCAGCTTAGAAGATTTTCTCAATTTACCAGAAACTAAGCCTGCAAAAGAATATCTGGAAGGACAAGTTATTCAGAAACCCATGCCCCAAGGAAAACATAGTGTCATTCAAGGAGAATTAGTTTCAGTCATTAATGCATCTTTGAAAGTTCAAAAAATTGCTAGGGCATTTCCCGAATTACGTTGTACTTTTGGTGGTCGTTCCATCGTCCCGGATCTGTCTATTTTTGCTTGGTCTAACATTCCCAGGGAAGCTAACGGTGAAATTGCTAACTCTTTTCTCCTTGCTCCCAATTGGGCGATTGAAATTCTTTCTCCGGATCAAAGTCAAACTAGGGTAATTAGAAATATTCTCCATTGTCTCAATCATGGTACCCAAATGGGCTGGTTAATTGATCCTGACGAGCAGATTATTTTTACCTATACTCCAGGAGCACAGACGAATATTTTTGCCCAAACGGAGCAAATTATACCAGTGCCAACCTTTGCTTCTACTTTGCAAATCAGCCTTGGTTTAGTTTTTAATTGGCTCTTGGAATAAAGTTATTACTATAGCTTTAAAAATTCAAAAATATCTATTAATTCTTAAGATTTTTCCAGCATATCCTTCCATAATCGACTCTAGACTCTTCAATTTTATGGCAACCTATCACATCGAACATCACACTGAATATCGCTTTAATCAGCCCGTTTATTTACGTCCCCACCGTTTACGCCTCAGACCCCGCAGTAATGGTTGGCAAAATTTACTGTCTTACAAACTGATCATTGATCCCCTCCCCTCCGAATCAGCGGCAATTACGACCCTGGATGGCAACGCTGAGGAGAAGATTTGGTTCACGGATCCCACCGAAAAGCTGGCGATCGCCGTGGAATCCGTTGTGGAAACCACCATGAAAAATCCCTTTAACTTTTTGGTGGAACCCTGGGCTTTAAAGTTACCGTTTGACTATCCCCAATCCCTGGCGCAACAATTGCGGGGTTACCTGGTGCCTTATGAGGGTCGCCTCGATCCGGTGGCGGTGGAACTAGCTCAGGACATTGCCCATGACTGTCAGCGGCAACCAATTACTTTTTTGCAAAATTTGACCCAAAAGTTATATGAACATTGTACCTATACGGTGCGGGCCACGGGGGAACCCTGGGAAGCGGGGGTTACCTGGCGGGGTAAGGAAGGTTCCTGTCGGGATCTAACAGTCCTATTTATGGAAGTCTGTCGGGCCATGGGTTTGGCCGCCCGATTTGTCAGTGGTTACGAAGTGGGAGACCCGGAAGTTAATCAATGGGAACTCCATGCTTGGGCCGAGGTGTATTTGCCGGGGGCCGGTTGGCGGGGCTATGACCCCACCCATGGTTTGGCCGTTGGCGATCGCCATATTGCTTTGGTGGCCAGTGCCATTCCCGCCTATTGCAGTCCGGTGGGGGGAGAAGTGGCTCCAGTGAAAACTTTTCTGGAAACGGGTTTGGCGGTGCAGTCAGAACTAGAAACGGCAGTAAAAATTACTGCTGTGAATGATGCTTAATTTAAATATTAACCCGCCGATCAATAATTACTAATTATCTAT
>NZ_JADEWJ010000106.1:0-11325 GCF_015207725.1 Synechocystis sp. LEGE 06083 | reverse complement strand
TGCCCTTGCTACAAATGGGGCGGGGTGTCCATCTATACCAATCTGCCCAGCTATAATTTCTCACCAAGACGTTATTTTTGCGCAACTCAAACCCATCGGCATAGTCCAAGTCATAACCGGGCTTTTTAGTGCTGGCGGTTAATCTCCAGTAATATTTGAAAGCTACGTGGCCACAGGCGTTAGATTTCTTTCTTTGGCTAAATTTCCACGGCACTGGCCCTCCCCCATCTAAGCGGACAAAAAAGGTCGAGTTGGGGGGAATATCCCGGTCAGCAGCGTAGAAAATCAGTACGTTGTCTTTCAGTTTGGCAAACCAAGAAAATCGCCCCACAATGTAAGCGCAATTAATCTGGTGGTCGGGCAGAGTCATATCAGCCCCAGTGCCAGCCGCAACTATGTTGTCCCAATCCGGTCGGTTGCGCCAAAAGAAAGCTGTGCCGTTGACCAATCTACCTGTGTTCCAAATGCCACTGTCATGGCCACTGTAGGGCTGACTGGCCAAGGGGTATTTTTTCGGCACTTTGACGGTCATCATACTGCAATGGTTGGTGGTGGCTTTGGCAATGTAACCCCCACCCAGGTCAGTGAATTCGTAGTGGGTATGGGGTTCCAAGCCGGTGAAGGTGATCACCTCCGCACCGTCGTCATACTTGTCGTAAAGACTGAGGGAATCATGGGGATTGTCTTCAGTTTGGGCCCTTGCCGCTGGGGGTTGGAGGCTCAGGAGGCAGAGTAATATCAGGCATCGGCTCCATAGTTGCGTCTTCCAATGGGGCAGGCTCTTCCGGCATCTCAGGGGCTTGGGCAAGGATAGGAAGAACATAAAAGAACCCCAGCGTTAAAGCGAGTAACAATTTCATAGAAAAAAAGGGGATGCAATATCAAATTAAAAAAGCCCGCAGCAAATGAAGAAATATCCCCCCCAACCCCCCTTCATAAGGGAGGAAGCCTATGGACGGGGGGATTAAGAACCCTAGTGAGGAGTGCTGGGCAAACGGCATTAAGGAGATGGCCAATCAGCGGTGGTGAAAGTGGCACCGTTGCGGCAGATGGGCCCACCGGAAACGGCGGTCATGGCTCCCACGTCGGCAATGGTCACTATGGTTGACCCCGTGGCGGAATCAGTAATGGTTAAAGAGCCGGAGGTCACCACATATTTACCGGAGTTGGAGAACCGGGCCGTGCCACAGGTGGATGCCTTCACACTCCGCAGGGTGGGGGCATTGTTGTAGGTGACCACGTTGGAGCTATAGGGAGTCAGGCCAGTGAAGTAAACGTTACCGTTGGAATCCTTCAGGGTGGCGGATGGAGTAGGATTACCCACCAGCACACCGTTGGAACATTTTGGCTCTGCTTCCACCACCAAAGAGTTAAAGGCAATGTCCGTACCTCCATTGAGCTTGAAAGTATCTCCGGCATTTATGGGCAAACTGGCGGAGGAACCACTTAATTTGATCACACCGCACTCGTTGGCGTTTTTATTGGTGGATCTGGGCAGGGATGAATATTCACCTTTGATGGATTGATAACTACCTAAACCGGAAACGTAAATGTCCCCGGTGCGGGTTTCACGTCCCACTGTTGGGTTGGCAAAAGCTCCAGGGGCAAGCGTCGTTATGCCCAGTGTCACCAACGCTAGACTGGAAAGTAGTTTGTATTTCATAATTGCAGGGAGTGTCATTGAGTGGGGCTATTTTATATGTCCCTCTCTTTTTGTCAAGGCTCTTTTTGTTACCGATTTATCGCTTTTTTTCTTGCTTTATTTGTTCATCAATTACGATTTTGACGTTTATAATTATCAGATTTTATCGGTAACACTATGGGCAAGAATATTGGGCTAATTCTGTCATTATTGGCCACTATGGTTACTGCTTGTAGTCAGGAGCAAATGCAGGAGATGGCTGAAAATACTATGGTCACTCAAAAACGCAATCCCGATAAGACCTGGCGGGTCAAGCCTGGTTCAGTCCATGATGGAGATACCTTTCGGGCAGTGGCCGATGTTACCAACGAGGAAATTAAGGTGAGGTTGGCCTGCATTGATGCCCCGGAACTAGAACAAGCTGGTGGAGTGGAGGCGAGAGATTATCTGCGGTCAATGCTGATAGATAATCGGGAAATTATTCTGATGGGTGCGGAAAAAGACCAGTATGGGCGCAGTGTGGTGGAAGTTTTTGCAATAACCGACACGCCAGGGCTTGAGGTGGGGGTCAATGGAGAAATGGTTTTGGCTGGTATGGCCCACTACTATGAACGTTATAAGAAGTCATGCCCTGAGAATGCAGAGCAGTATGAATTCTTAGAACAGCAGGCGATCTCATCTAAAGCTGGGGTTTGGGCTAATGGGGATGCAGAACGGCCTTGGGATTGGCGGAAAAGGAATAAGTAGGGTTTGGTAGGCGATTGAAAGCAATAGTGGGCGATGGCGTAATCAAAAATAGAGAAATGCCAATAAAGAGAAGTTAAAAGCAAGATTTATCTCTATAGATGAATTCTAATCATTGCATAAACGTTTAGATTTATTACAGTTTTAGAAAAATTAAGAATCATTTGAAACAATAATTCATATCGCCATAGTTGCCTTTAGTTCAATTGCACTTTGATCAAGTCTCTTATTTGCATATAAAGTTAATATTGGCGACAACCTGGTTTACCATTGAGGTGATCATCATAGCCAGAACAATCATTATATTCATACGGTGAACTTGTTAGGCTGTTTATTCCGTAAAGTAATAAAAGAGCGAAAAAAAGCAATGCAATTATCGACAAACATCCACAACCACATCCACAACCTATATTATTTACAGTATCTGTGCTTTTATTTTCAGGATCATTAATCATACAAAAGTTTGGTAAAAATTACTAAAGAACTTAAAGCTTTCATAGCATATAGCTTTTGTATCATTTTAGTCAAAAATTTTCAATAATAATTGTCATCTAGACTCCAAAAAAACGACATAGATAAAAATAAACTTTATTTAAAATATATTGAATATATTACGAAATTTCAATTCCAGGTTATGAAATAAATATTTTTAATAGTAAGAATTATAACTATTTTAATGAGATATACTAGCGTTAAGTTACTGTATTTAAATTTTTGTTGGTTATTATTTACCTTTAGTTTATGCTAATTTTTATTTTTTAAATTTCCTATAAAGTAAGCTATGAGTGCAATTAAAAAAGAAATTACTAAACTTTGAACTATTTGACTAATACTAACCGTAGGTGCTGGTGATATTTTTGCTTGTAGGTGTAGTATATTAACTATAGGCTCTTGCAATCCACTAAAGAAAAGCATTACAGGTATTAAAAAGAATCCCATCATTTGAGATCTACGAACACCAATTGTTGGAGGAAGAATGCCTAGTGAAGTTGCAGCTAAAAGCACCATTAATCCCCAAAATCCTGTGGTTAATAAAACTAATATTGTTATAAATATAATTACAGCAATAGTTAAAGATTGATAATTGAAAAAATTAATAGCTCTTATGAAAAATTGCCAAGAATTTAAAATTATCAGCCGACTGAGAAACCCAACTAATCCCATCACTAAAATAATTATCAATACTTGCCATGGGCTTATTTGACCCAGCACAGACTGTATTGCTACAGATGCCCCAGAGCGAGACTTTTCAATGAAGTATAGTGCAGTAACGCCAAATAGAGTATCAGATGCTTGAATTGCAGAAGTAGTAACAATATAAAGTTTATCACTGCTTTCATTTTTTTGATTACCAGTGATTAACAGCAAAAGTGCCGCTGCATTTGCGGAACCCAACCCAGGCAATAAGCCAACAGCCATGCCAGATAATGTTCCCAAAAGAGAAGAAGTATTAACGCTGGAACTACTGAGCTTAAGCGAAATATCTGGTTTTTGTGGCGGTAAACTAGCTGTATCGTCAAATAAGGAAAGAAGCAATCCACTAATTCCAAATAAACCTGATAGTGCTGGAAATAAAACACTAAAAGCGGAAGAAGACCCTCCCGGAACTAATGGAGTCCCAAGGGTAATAATTCCAAACAGACCGCTAAGACAAAAAATTATAGTCGCCCATAGTAATTTCCCTTTTTTACGCTCATCAAAAATTAATACTAATGATATAGCGAGTAAAATCCAAAAAAGAAAAGGCTTAATTTTATCTTCCATTATTTCGAGTAAATCTAGCCCAACAAAAGATAATATAATTAGTCCTAAAGCTATAAAAAAAGCGTAAATTAATCCTCTCCAAGAACCTTCTAATGATAATCTTAGTGCTTCACCTCCATCACCTTGTTTAATTAATTTTTGTCCAGGCAATAAAGCATAAACAGAGTCGCCGGGAATACCAAGAAAAAGGCTTGGAATATAGTCAAAAAATGCGTGAGCTATGCTTACTGATACAACAAAAATTGCAATTACTAAAGTTAAATCAATATTTGATAAGCTAGCAGAATAAAAAGCAACCATTAAAGCGGCAACCACATTAACATGAATGCCAGGGGTTAAACCAGTTACTATTCCAGTCAATAAACCAAATAAAATCGCCAAAAGAGATAAAATAAAAATCATGTAGATTTGTTTAGTTACAATTTAATTGATTACTTAATTTAGTTCCACATTCTTAGCATTTAGAGATAAATTACCACGAAATCGAGTTACTTTTGCTAAAATATTAATGGTTTTTTCTTCATTCATCAACTGATACATTTCTTCATCCCAATCTCCTTCAAAAAAAACGCCGTCAATTGATTCTCTATTATTTGAGTCAATTAACTTGAATCTTAACATTTGTTTACCCTCTCTAGACTTAAACTTTTCTACTGAAATAACTCTAACATTTTGGACAATAACTATTTGATCTATGTAGTCTGATAATTCACTAATCAAAAGTAATGGAAAATTATTATTAGTTTGATAATTTGATTGGTCTTTTAAAGAGATAGCTTGAGATGATAAGGGAGAAATTTGTGGTTTACCTTGATAACTGCCTAACAATCCTAATACGCTAATATAGTCTCCTACTCTAGGATTAAATGGCAACTTACCTAGGGAAGGGAAAAAAGATGCTCCAAATTCTCCTTGTTCTCCCTGAATAGTTAAGAAAGTTATTCCTTGGCGATTTTTACCAGCCCTTTTTACAGTTCCTTCTGCTAAAACTAATTTTCCCTGTTGAGAGAGTGAAAATGTCTGACCAGTATAAGTTTCGGCTTCGTCAAAAGGAAGCCTATAAAATTTTCCACATATCCAGATAATGAAAGTTATTGCAAGAAAAAAATATAAATTATACTTAGTTTTAGCTTGAAATAGTTTCATATTTATTTTATTTCAGATAAAAGATTTAGAGAATTTCCTATAAGTTCTTTGTTATTATTTATAATTGCATTTTCTATAGCATTATCAGCATATTTTTTGGCATTATTGGAATCACCTATGGAATTATATAAATAGGCTAGATTATAGTTATTTCTACCATACAAAGACGAATAATTTCCAGCAATTTGATTAATTTTTTTATTTGCTTCTAGTAAATTCTTTTCAGATTTGCTTATATCGCCTTTTATAAATTCTAGATGTCCAATCGTATTTTGTATTTCTACTGTAAACATAAAATTTTCCCCTAATTGATCTTCATACAATTTATGTGCTTGATAGCTTAAATCTAAGCATATATTTAAATTATCTTCAGTCATGTTTTTTTGACAATTATCGAAAGCAAGATTAAGTTTTTCCTGCATATTTTTAATATCTTCTTGAATTTCTGAAGAAAAAGTATCCATCCCAGGGGAAGGATACTTAAGATTTTCAAATGACTTAGACTGAAAAATCACAAATGTATCTTTTACATTCTCATCAATATTAGGTAGATCTTTAGCCAGGTTAAGAGCTATGCCAAATACAAAAAATGAATCTACATATTTTTCTTGTTTATAAAGGATGGTAGCAAAATTGTTTAAAGATTTTAAAACTTCATGATTATTATAACCAGATAATATTATTCTATCTATAAGAAGTTGCGGATAAAATGCAATAGCCTCATTTAATTTATTTTGTTGTGCATAAACTTCTGATAAATTAGATCTAGAAAGAATGTGAATGTTTTGACCCGGATAGCTTTCACTTGATATTTCTACAACTTTTTTTAACATTTCATAAGCTTTTTCACTCTTATTTTGCTCTAAGTAGTGTGTTGCTAAATTATTTTTTGTCATTAGAGTATTTACATGATTTTCTCCTAGATGTTTATTTTGGATTGCGAGTGCTCTTTGGTACATATCTAACGCCATTGAATATTCTTTTTTGTAGTCGTAAACTGCAGCTAAATTAGATAAATTTACAGCTAGTTCTATATGATCCTTTCCCAATTTATTTTCCTGAATATGTATTGATTGTCTGAAATTATTCTCTGCCTTATCATATTCGCCTAACATATTATAAGTTTCACCTAAAAAATGTAAGGACTTAGCATATTCTAAACTTTCTTGACCATATTTCTTTACTGTTTTATCAACAAGATTTTCAGCGGCAATTTTTGCTTTTGAAAATTCTCCCTTCTTATGTAACTGGATCACTTCTTCAGTTAATTGTTCAGGGCTATTTTTATTGATTGTTTTGTAAATCAATATTCCTGAGCTTCCAATCAAACAAACGGAAGCTAATATTAAAATTATCTTTTTAATTTTTTTGTTAATAATCATTTATCTTCCTCTAGACTTACAGGACAATTAAACTAAAAAATACTATGCCTTGCTTTTGCACATGCTATCAGTATTTTTTTATTTTGCCAAAAATCTTAATGTTGTCTATATTATTGGAAAGATTATAGTAATATAATACTTATTGACAGGAATAGTTGCAATTCATTGGAAGAGTCTTCGGGTTAGTTGATTGATGACTGCTGTTTGGGAAAAAGACCCAGTAATTGGTGTAACGATAACCAGCTTCGTATTATGGTTACTAATGATAACCTGAGTCCGCCCGGCTAAAGCCCGGCTTTCTGTGGGGTCTATATTTAATGGCACCGTGGATTACCACCGTGCATTGACGATGTTGTAGGCAATCAACAAATTTTACTAGGGGTTTAACGGCGCACCGCGCAACGGACCTCTGCGAGATCACCAAAAGATCAGTCAAGTCATATTCGTTCCAATGACCATTTCAGCCCTTAATTGTTCTGGTTAGCAACAAACCGATTAACCAGTTCAACATCAATATCTAATTCCTTGGCAATTTCGGCAATTGTAAGACCTAATTTCTTCAACAGGGGTATGGTTTCTAATTTTCCCTCTAGTTTCCCGGCAATTTTACCCTCCTCTAAAATTTCTTGATAGACAGCGGATTCCTTCATAATTTCACTCCTTAAAATTGTCTTGATAAGTTCAGGCGACAACAGAATTCCTCCAAAAACAGAAGTTGCTGCCATGAGATTGGCCTTAACTCGATTATCCTCAATCTGTTCCAGCACAGTCGCCACTTCCCTCAATTTTAATGTAGGGTCAGAGGTCTGCGTCAATACCGCTAGGGGCAATAGCCCTGGACTTTGGAGAAATGCTTCCGATGGTTGCTCCCAGAGCCGAATCGCTTGGTAACGGTGCACAGTCTCCCCCACCTGAAAACTATCCTGATAAACCAAGTCATTACTACTACGTTTCAAGTAGATGACAAATTGGTGCATAGTCTTCTGGGGGAAACGGCGATAAACTCTCACCCGATAGTCCAACATCCGAAAACCCATGGTGGGGTCAGGTTCCGTTTGGAATTCCAAATGTAAAACCAAGTCTTCCGATTGCTCCAAAATTAGGGAGTCAGCGCGAATTGGTTCCAGGGATAATTCCGTCGGACTGAGCTTGGTCAATTTGATTGGTCGTCCCAGCAACCAGGCGGCATAGTCTTCGGAAAAGGATTCAGCCAGAAATTTGCAAAGATTATCAAACATACCCAAATTCTAAGGGCGATCGCCATTGGAGAAAAAGACCCAGTAATCGGTGTAACAATAACCAGCTTCATATTATGGTTACTGATGGAAAGCAAAGTGCGCCCAGCTAAAGCCCGGCTTTCTGTGGGGTTTAAATTTGATGGCACCGTGGATTACCACCGTGCATTAAAGCCATGGATGATAATCCAAAAATTACTAGGGGTTAGTTAAACACGGCAAAACTTATCTTCTGGCGATCGCCTAATGAAAACTACTCATCAATTGATTTTCTTAGGGCCTTAACTGCACTGCGTTTGGTTTTAACATCCAGACGCTTTCGTTGGGAACTGCGGGTTGGTTTTGTGGGCCTGCGTGGTTTAGGTAAGATCATGATGCTCTTGATTAACCCTTGGAGTCGTTGTAGGGCTTCCTCTCGATTCTGCTCCTGGGTACGGTGGGATTGGGCTTTAATGATCACAATGCCATCTTTAGTAATGCGCTGATCATTAAGATTTAACAACCGTTCTTTATAGGCATTATGACAAAAATGAGGAATCGTTAGCCCTGGAAAAAGTATGGAAACCCAGGCGATCGCCAAAATATATTTAAGTCACTAATGAGAACCTGAGTCCGCCCAGCTAAAGCCCGGCTTTCTGTGGGGTCTATATTTAATGGCACCGTGGATTACCACCGTGCATTGAGGATATTGTAGGCGATCGCCAATAAAGCTGGGGTTTGGGCAAATGGCAATGCAGAGGGTCCTTGGGATTGGAGGAAGCGAAATAAATAGGGGTTTAGCTGGCGATCGCCTAAAGCTAGATTCACTCAAAAATTTTCCGGCAATCAGACCTAAATAGGGTGATATGCCGAGGATTTCCACATATCGTTACTTTATAAAGAGTGTTATACGAAAAATTTCCGTATAATCAATAGTTTGATTTAATAACGAGAAAACATGTCGTACCCAATTGAAAAAAAACTGGTCATCGCTGTTTCATCAAGCGCACTGTTCGATCTAAGTGAGTCTGACAGAATGTTTCGAGAAAATGGGCCAAAGGCTTACAAGGAGTTCCAAGAGAAGAATTTGAATACTGTTCTTGAAAAAGGAGTGGCGTTTCCATTTATTCGGCGATTTTTGAGCATAAATAAGAGGTTCGAGAAGGAGCAGCCTGTTGAAGTCGTTCTATTGTCAAGGAATTCTGCGGCAACAGGTAAGCGTGTATTTCGGTCAATAAAGCATTACGAGTTAGATATATCAAGGGCCGCTTTTATGGAAGGTAAGTCGCCATACGAATATATACCAGCCTTTAATGCTTCACTCTTTCTTTCGGCAAATGAAGAAGATGTATTGAAAGCAATTGATTGTGGTTATCCCGCAGGAACTGTTCTTCCGACTAAAGTTGTGGATGATGTAGCGGATGGCGAATTAAGGATTGCTTTTGACTTTGATGGCGTTATTGCAGATGACGAATCAGAGACGATATTTCAAGATGGTAAGTTAAATGCATTTCACCAGCATGAAGTCGAGAAATCTCACATACCTCACAATCCAGGGCCATTGGCAGATTTATTCAAAAAACTATCTTTAATGCAAAAACTGGAAGACCAGGCGGAAGAAGAGGATAGAAAGTACAAACGCATTTTACGGACAGCTATTGTTACCGCCAGGAATGCCCCAGCGCATGAACGAGTTATAACGACGCTTGAAAAATGGGGTGTAAGCTCAAACGAAACGTTTTTCCTTGGAGGCATGAAGAAAGAGCGAATACTTACCGTTCTCAAGCCACATATGTTTTTTGACGATCAGAGGTCACATTTGGAATCAGAGGCAGGAGATATTCCCATGGTTCATGTTCCATTTGGTATTGCAAATCAAAAAATTGAACAAAAAATGTTATTAATTGAATAGTACTTGTTTGTCGCCGCTGATTTGAGTCGTTGAGAACAAGAAATTTATCCGTAGCTGATCGCCACACCGAAATTCAAAATCTACACCTACTCTCGCACTATTGCCAAGAATCCAGGTTGATATTTAACCAAAATAAGGTAAATATATTGCATCTGCTATATATTCGCTAGTAAGAATCCAATGCGTCTAAGCGAAGACACTGACATCCCAGAAGCTCTTAGGCCGGCTTATGCACGATGCCATCATATTGTGATGTCATACCTTCATTGGCTTAGCTTCACGACCATGGACGCGGGCCGGGACCCAGATTATTTCAAAAATCACCTGCTTTCATACACGGCTCATGATTTTATAGAGACTTCAATGATGTCTTTGACCTGCATTCGTGAAGGCATCCATAATCCGGTAATAAGGGAAATGCGATCACTATTAGAGTCCTCAATAAAGCTCTCCTACATACAGCAGAAAGACTATAAATTGCCGATCGCCGAGAAAGTTCTTAAGTTCAGATCAGAGTTAGCTGATCACAAAATATCAAGAATGCGAGAAATTAAATTTCACTTCCTGTCAGAGGACTCATCACGTTTATTTCTTGAAGATGTGGGCAGAATATATGGTCTTACGTCTAAATACATACACTACAGCGCCGATGTAATCCAAGAGCGAATTGCCAGGGTGGATGAGGGGAGAACGGGAGGAAAAGAATCACCCGATGATATCAACTCGATTACAGATGTCATTCAAAAGGCAATGGCACAGTCAATTGTCTTCATAAGCCATGCTGTCCCTCAATACGTAATGGGTGACTATCTTGTTAATCCTGAAAGTCCATTTTTTGATTGGCACTTCTTGAAGTACCGTTTTATTGCTGAAATTGATGCAGGCCTTGATTACAAAGCGGAACGGCAGAAAAGCCTGGCTGAGATACAGGGAAAACGTTCTACCAATGTGGAATTCTAACAAATCGATTCAGACGAACGCCGTCGGCGCAGCTGATCTTTACCGTTAGGTCAGAGGAACTAAGAACTCCTACCGATCGCCAAAATATCTTTAGGTTACTGATGGGAAGGAAAATCCGCCCGGCTAAAGCCCGACTTTCTGTGGGGTTTAAATTTGATGGCACCGTGGATTACCACCGTGCATTGAGGATGTAGGCGATCTATCCATAATCAATCATATATTTCAAAGATCCAATTAAGATTTTTTAAACATATTTTTTATCAGGGATATAAAGAACTCATAAATATCGGTGTAAAAGTTGATACACAACTGCAATAATCAATCCTATCAAAGCTCCCACTGGGCCAAAGAAAAAGATTGAGGTCATCGCTAATTCCAAGAGTTTATCCTGAACATTAGTGGAGAAATTATTGAGAATGAAGATTCCAGCCATAACACCAAAAGCATAGCCTACCAATGCAGCAAGTAATGCAATGCCTATAAATTTGAGCATATTTCTAGTTTCATTTAAACCAAGAAAAAAGAATAAACTTTAATATCAGGAAGGTAAGAATAAAGACT
>NZ_JADEWJ010000105.1:0-11338 GCF_015207725.1 Synechocystis sp. LEGE 06083 | reverse complement strand
AATTTTGTTAGTGGGGTAACCCTGCTGGTGGAGCAGAAGGTGAAAATTGGTGATTACATCCGCTTCCAAAACATCCAGGGCTATGTGCGGGAAGTGTCCACCAGGGCGGTGGTGGTGGGGCTCAAGGATGGTTCCAAGGTGATTTTGCCCAGTAGCCTACTGATCGAAAATCAGGTGATTAACTATCACTACGAAACGGAAACGGTGCGTTTGACCGTATCTGTGGGGGTAGCCTACGGTACGGAGCCGGTATTGGTGACAGAAACCCTGTTGATGTGTGCCTATAGCCAAGCCTGCGTGGTCAAAACTCCCCCGGCCCAGGTTATTTTCCAGAATTTTGGCGATAATGCCTTGGAATTTGAGCTCTGGGTTTGGATTGAGGAAAGATACATGGGCCAGCACCCGGAAATTCTCAGTGCCCTGCGCTACACCATCTGTTTTTACTTTAAGCGTAATGGCATTGGCATTCCCTGGCCCCAACGGGAACTGTGGCTAAAAAATCCCGAGGCGATCGCCAAATATCTGCGGCCAGATTTAGATTTACCAATTTCGCCTGACCAGGGGAAACAAGAGCCAATGATTTCCCTCAGTCAAGTCTTAAAATCCAGCGATTACTTTGGTAGTTTAAACGAGTTGGAAATTCGCCAGTTGGTGGAAATTGGGCAGTTGCAATCCCTCAAACCAGAGGAAGTGCTCTTTCGGGAACAGGAGCCCGCCGACGGTTTTTACATTGTCATTTCCGGGCTGGTGGAAGTGTACACCGACAAGTTAGGCCGGGTGCTGGCCAGCTTGGGCCCCGGTAGTTTCTTTGGTGAGTTAGCCTTGATGTTGGGTATTCCCCGCACCGCCTCGGTCAAAGCCAAGGAAAAATGCCTCTTGTTTGTGGTGCGGTTTCCCCAGTTTGAACAGTTACTACAAACTAACCCCGATTTCCGTGAAGCCATTATCAATGCTTTGGGGGAACACCAAGGGGAGTTAATGCGCCGCAAAGAAGAACTGGCCACCAAGGGTCTCCTTGCTTTGGAGGAAGAAGATAGTAATATTATGAACTGGGTGCGTAAGCGTCTCCAGCGGCTATTTGGTTAGGGGCTTGATGGCCACGGATGGACGAGTTTTCCCAACTATTTCTGAGGTTATTATGGGCAATCGATCTCGCCTTGGGGCATTGACATCCCTTGGTTTAACTGTTGTCGCTCCCCTTGTCCTTAGTCCCACTTTTTCAGCCATGGCCGCAGAACCAACCCAAGCTCAGATACAAACGGCAGCCAGACTAATCTGCAAAGCTCTCAGTGAAGGGAAATCCCCCGATGTGGCTAGGGATGCGGCTAGGGCCTATTTGATTACGGAAGTGGGTAGTAGAGATTTGTTGAATGCCGACAATGTGCGCCAAAAGTTGCGTCCCGAGGTGATCAAACAATGTCCGGGCCAAGCCATGAAACTCATTGGCCGCTGATGTTCTCCTCCCCCAAATACTTCTCCTTGTCCAATGCGCCTTGCCACCACCATTGAAGCGATCCTTTATCTCCAGGCTAAACCGGTGGCGATCGCCGATTTGGTCAGCATTAGTGGCCAGGAAAGGCCTTTAGTGGAGGATGCCCTGATGGAGTTGATGGAGGACTATGCCCACCGGGACAGTGCCCTGGAAATTATCGAAACAAACCAGGGTTACAGCCTGCAACTGCGGGCCGCCTTTCAACATTTGATCCAAGATTTTGTCCCCGCCGACCTCAGCACCGCTAGCCTCCGTACCCTGGCGGCGATCGCCATGAAATCCCCCCTACTGCAAACAGAATTGATCGAACTACGGGGCAGTGGGGCCTACCAACAGGTGCAGGAATTGGTGGAAGCGGGTTTTGTTCGTAAAAGAAAGCAAACGGAAGGGAGATCCTATTGGTTGGAGATCACCGACAAGTTTCACCAATACTTTGAAATTGATCGTTTACCAGCGGATTTTGCTGAAAAAAATTCAAATAAGTAAAAAAGTGAATATTCCATATCCAAAAACCAGTGTTGTGCCTGATCCGGATCGACTGATCCCGTAGTTGCCAATGAAGACCCCTGCGACAGAAACTCTGGCAGGAAGCTATAAGCAGGAAGCCAACTTTGCTGAACCGGCTTCGGGGAGGTTTTCACAACCGGTTTTATTTAGCGATTTTTCCCGCTCAAACAGCTAAAAAGATCGGGCAAGGCCGCCGACAGCCCCGATAATGGGAAGGAATTGTCGCAAGAGGGTATCAGTCCGTTGTGAAACCCCGTTCTTTTTTCGTTCTACTGGCCGCCGTTGCAATCTTCTTATTGACTTTAGCCGGCTGGGGCACTGCCCTGGTGCTCGGCCATAGCCCCCTTAATTTGACCCAGGGAGGGGTGAACCGTGGCCCCATGGCCCCAGGGTTAATTCCTGGCCAATCACCAATTATGGTGTCTTTGCTGGTCAATCCCGATCGCCTGGAGGCCTTTACCCAATTGGCAGTTAATCCTGGGCGGCGGCGTCGATCCCATCGGGAGTTGGCGGATTTGGAGCAGAGTTTGCTGGCTAAAACGGGGCTGGATTATCGCAAAGAAGTGAAACCCTGGTTGGGGGAGGAAGTTACCCTCGCGGTGACGGATTTAGATTACGACCACAATGGGGCCAATGGGGCTCAACCGGGATATCTATTGGTGGTTCACAGCCAAGATCCAGAACTGACTCGGGAATTTTTGCAACTGTCCTACGCCACTGCGGCGATCGCCGGAGATACGGATCTGGTGTTTGACCGTTACCAGGGAGTCAAGATTACCTATAAACACCCCGTTAGCCCGGTGCCCAACGGCAATTTACTGGCCAGTGCGGTGGTGGGAGACTATGTCCTCTTTGCCAATCATCCCCAGGTTTTGCGCCAGGCATTGAATAGCTTGCAGGCCCCTTCCCTGAGCTTGGCCCAAACCGAAACTTACCAACAGGCCCTAGCTAGTTTGAGCGAACCAAAGTTGGGCATAGTTTATGCTAATTTTCCCGCCCTTTCTGCTTGGCTTGGCCAGCGACCGGCCATAGAGAAAAATTCTGACCAAACGGCGATCGAGCAAACTTTAACGGTGGCCTTGTCTCTCCAAGCCCAGGGATTGGTGGCCCACACTGCTTTAACGGGGGTACCAAGGGGGGGCGCAGAGCCGGAAACAGCCAATGGCTCTTCTGTCGCGACTGATTTAGTTAATCTTCCCCCCAGCAGTAGCTTAGTCATTAATGGGCAAAACCTAGCTCAACAATGGCAACAGTTGGCCACTGGCTTAGCCCCCCATAGTCCCCTCCAACAGGCATTGAGCAAGTTAGTTAATGATTGGCAACAGCCCCTAGGTTTGGATTTAACCACTGATATTTTTCCTTGGGTGCAGAGCGATTATCAATTAATCTTTTTGCCCAAAACTAATCCCAGCCAAAGTGATTGGGTATTTGCCGCCCGGGACAGAGATGCCACCGCCACTGACTTAGCTTTAGAACACTTAGATCAATTGGCGATCGCCGCTGGTTACCAATTATCAACTTTGGATCTACAGGGACAACGGATATTGGCTTGGACTAGTCTCCAAACTCTGGCCAAGCGGAATATTACCAGCCTACAAACTCAGGTTAGGGGTGTCCATTGCCGAGTCGGCGATCGGGTGATTTTGGCTAGTTCCCTCGAAGCCTTGTCCCAAGTGTTAGACCAAACCAGTCCTTCCTTGGCCGATCAACCGGAATTTCAACAGGCATTGTCCACTCTGCCCGATGACAGTTACGTTTACCTCGATTGGCAAAGGGGAGAACCATTTTTTAGCCAACAATTGCCGGTGCTGAGGGTATTAGAGTTGTCCCTCAAACCCCTGTTTAAAAATTTACGATCCCTGACCATTAATCAAGAGCCTGGCTCCACCTCCATTAGTAACAGCACTATTTATCTCAATTTGGGAGTTGATTAGGCTGAAACACTGGTTAAAGTCCCTCGGTTTCTCTAAGCTCGACTTTATCCATGGGGAAAGAAATGGGTGGAAGATCGGATTAAATAATGAATCGAGGCGTGAAAGCAATGATACCACAGACATTTTTACCTCTGATTTTTGCTTTCCGATGCTTGTTCTCTGGGCAAGTGTGGTCCTCAGCCGTAGTCTTACTGATAGAAGCTATCCTTGCCCCAGAAAAGCGGACGGTGACATCAATTTTGTGGGTGATGGGTTTGGCACAAGACAAACAATTTCAACGCTATCATCGGGTCTTAAATCGTGCCATCTGGTCCAGTCACCAAGCCAGTCTTAAGTCTATTCTTGACGACCTAGATACTTGCTGGGAGACTGCAATACTAGCTGATTGGTATGGTCAGTCTGATTACCCCCTCGAATTCACCTCCAACACCGCTGTCTGGTACAAAACGGGCATGCCCCCTGTTCCCATTCACTGGGTATTAGTCCGGGCTCCTCAAGGACAATATCAATCTCAAGCTCTACTCTGCACTGATTTAGACATAACCCCTTTAGAAATTCTCCAATGGTTTCGACAACGCTGGCAGGTGGAAGTTACTTTTGAGGAGGCTCGGGCACATCTTGGCATTCAAACTCAGAGGCAGTGGTCCGATAAAGTCATACTCTGCACCACTCCGGCTCTGTTAGCGTTGTTTGACCTTGTGACCGTCTTTGCTCACCACTCTCAGTCAGACTCTCCCTGGATTTTTCCTCAAGCCGCCTGGTACTCCAAGCAGTACCCTACTTTTGTCGATGCTCTGGCCTTGGTTCGGCGACAGTTGTGGCGATTTCAGACTTTTCCCACATCCCCCCGAAACACCCATGTAGTAAAAATTTCCACCCAATTGTTTGATACTTAGATTCATCTATTTTGCTATGCTCTCTGAATGGATAAAGTCGAGCTTAGTTGATGATGTTTTTGTTATTTTATTTAAATACAAATAGGCGAGTCGCATATGAGAATTTTATTGGACGGGGTTGGAGTAACGGTTTGTTAAGGCCGATCGCCGTTGGAGTTTTGTTGAGTAAGCTAATGGGTATCGGTTCTCGATTGAAATTTCTATGTCGGACTTGATGATCTGGGTGGCAAATTTGGGCAGAAAGTACATAGTCACTCACCAGTCAGGGGGGATTAGTCATGTGGCGTTGCGGGATGTGTCGTTCCAGGTGAAGCGGGGGGAATTGGTTGGCATTATTGACCGCAAAGGGGCGGGGAAATCGACGTTGTTGAAAATCCTGAGCCGGATTACGGAGCCGACGAAGAGATAGATGGTGGGTTAAAATGAATTTGCAATTTGAATGGGATTTTCAGAAGGCTGAACTTAACATTCGTAAACATGACGTTAGTTTTGAGGACGCAAAGACGGTATTTTATGATCCCCTAGCTTATATTTTTAACGATGAATGGCATTCTACCGACGAGCAGCGGGAGATTATTATTGGCCACAATAGCCGGGGCTATCTTCTCGTAGTTAGTTTTACAGAACGTAACCGGATAATCCGAATTATCAGTGCCCGTCTTGCTACCAATAAGGAGAGAAAAGATTATGAGCAGTATCAACGATCCTAAAACAGTACTAGAACAAGATGAACTACTTTCTGAGTATAATTTCAACTACAGTAAAGCACATCC
Organism: Synechocystis sp. LEGE 06083; assembly: GCF_015207725.1. Taxonomy (NCBI): domain Bacteria; kingdom Bacillati; phylum Cyanobacteriota; class Cyanophyceae; order Synechococcales; family Merismopediaceae; genus Synechocystis; species Synechocystis sp. LEGE 06083. Next base: position 5,736 of record NZ_JADEWJ010000105.1, on the reverse strand, counting down.
TAATCGCTTCGCAACTGAAAAACCACAGGAGTTAATAACTGTAGTTTTAGAGCCTGACATTGCCAAGGTTTTTAAAACTTCTGATGCAGTCAATAAAGCACTAAGGGCTATATTATCTGCGATTCCTCAGTAACGGTTTGTTAAGGCCGATCGCCGTTGGAGTTTTGTTGAGTAAGCTAATGGGTATCGGTTCTCGATTGAGATTTCTATGTCGGACTTGATGATCCGGGTGGAAAATTTGGGTAAGAAGTACATGATTGGCCACCAGCCAAAGGGGATTAGTCATGTGGCGTTGCGGGATGTGTCGTTTGAGGTGAAGCGGGGGAATTAGTTGGCATTATTGGCCGCAATGGGGCAGGGAAGCCCACTTTATTAAAGATTTTGAGTTGGATTACGGAGCCGATAACGGGGTTTCATCCTGAGTTGACGGGGCTAGGCTATATTGATCGGATAATTAGCGTATAGTTAGGGTGTCGGATTAGGGGAAGAATTATGAAAAATACCATTGTTATTGAGGTAACTCAGGAAGAAGACGGTGGCTTTATTGCTGAAGGCTTAACGGAGAATATTTTCACGCAAGCAGATACTTGGGATGAACTCAAAGAGAATGTCATAGAAGCGGTTAAAGGTTACTATTTTGATCAGCCATCAATACCAAATATAAAACTGCACTTAATTAAAGATGAGTTGTTGGTAATTAGATGAAAATCCCTCGTAATCTTAGGGGTAAAACTTTGGCTGAAGCCAACATTCCGCAGGCTCTACCAATAGTTACCAAACTTTCGGGGAAGCACTACATATAGCGTAGTTTTCTCGTATTGACTGACTGGGGGGCAAGAGGCAAACCCCGAAATAGGCTTGCCGTCGTACTCGATTTCAGACGAAGGTGTACTACGTGCGGAATGTAGGCTAAAAACATCAGAATTCCAAAAAGCCATAAAATCCGTTGAAAACTTGCCCCTTGACGATCAAGAAATTCTCCTTGATATTATCAAAAAAAGATTACATGCAAAAAGAAGAGAATAATTAACCCAAGATATCAAGGAAATCCGCCAAGAAGTTACAAACGGTGATGCTCAGTGTGATTCTGTCGCCCAATTTTTGAAAGCCCTTGATCAAGAATGAAAGAAGATATCAAAATAGCTTGGACATCGAAATCTTTACGCTCATTCAAACGTCTAATTCGTAAAAATCCAGATTTGAGGCCAATGATTGAGAAAGTCTTAAATCAAAAAATCTCAAGTTGACAATTACTTTTGACTTACTGCTACCATCCAACTGAGACACCCTATAGATGAATTATCGGCGATCGCCGTCCTATTTCAAAGAAACTTTCTTACATCTAATGTTGGTAAATATAGCCGGGTTGAGTGGAGAAGATCTATGTACTTTGTCCTCATTTAATGCTTTTTTCATTGGTCTTTCAAGTCCTGTCAGTGAAAAATTGGGGCGGCATTGAAGACTTTTTGCTTCACAATGGAGGGGTTAGGGCTATGTTGATAAAATTCTTTTCACGATCATGGTTAAAAATCAAAGGGTTTGGCTAACTCGGGGACTGGGGGGCTTACTAATCTGGGGGGCCATGGCCACGGTCTGCCGAGCAGAAACCATTCCCTTTACCCTGCTCCAGCTCAACGATGTGTATGAAATTGCCCCCATAGATAACGGCCGTTGGGGCGGCTTGGCTCGGGTGGCTAATTTACGCCGGCAGTTAGAACAAGCTAATACCCACACCTACACCGTGTTGGCAGGAGATTTTCTCAGTCCTTCCGCTTTGGGCACAGCCCTCTACAACGGCGATCGCCTAGCGGGGAGGCAAATGGTGGCGGTGTTGAATGCCATGGGGTTGGACTATGCTGCTGTGGGCAACCATGAATTTGACGTTAGTGCCCAGCAATTTAGGCAACGGATTGCAGAGTCGGATTTCCAGTGGTTATCAGCCAATATTGCCGATGGTGCGGGCAATCAGTTTACGGGCATCAAACCCTACGAAATCTTGACCATCCCCGGAGCGGAAGGGGGAGAAGTGAAGGTGGGCATTTTAGCCCTGACCATTGACAGCAATGCGGCTGACTATGTCACCTATAGTGATCCCATTTCCACGGCCCGCCGCTACATACAAAGTCTGGAGGGAGAAGTGGACGTTTGGGTGGCCCTGACCCATCTTTCCCTAGCCCAGGATTTGGCCTTGGCCCAGGCCATTCCCGAATTAGATCTGATTTTGGGAGGCCATGAACACGAAAATATCCAGCGCAACCATTTAATTATTAAGCCCGACAGTTCGGCAAGTTGTCCCCAGGCCCAAACGCCGATTTTTAAGGCCGATGCCAATGCCCGCACTGTTTATATTCACCAACTGACCTACGACACGGACCGGCAATGTTTGGAAATTGATTCCCAACTCCAACCCATCACTGCGGCGATCGCCGAGGACCCTGCCACAGCCCAAGTTGTTGACCAATGGCAAGAAATTGGCTTTACGGCTTTTCGTCAAGCAGGATTTGAGCCCATGGCGGTGGTAGTTAAAGCCCCCATGGCCCTCGATGCCCTCGATGCCCATGTGCGTAGCAGATCCACCAATCTCACACGACTAATTACCCGGGCGATGCAGTACGAATATCCGGCAGCGGCCATGGTGATGTTCAACGGTGGCATGGTGCGCCTTGATGACTTACTTAGTGCTGGTTCCATCACCCAATACGATATTATTCGCATCTTACCCTTTGGCGGCCGGGTGGTAACGGTGGATATAAGGGGGGATTTGTTACAAAAAGTTTTGACCCAGGGGGAAAAAAATCGGGGCACTGGTGGCTATCTCCAGCTAGCGGGCTTGGCTCCCGCTGACATTGAGCCAGACAAGGTCTATCGGCTGGCATTGATGGAATATTTGTTAACCGGACAGGAAGTGGGCTTGGATTACCTGACAGAAAATACCCCTGGATTAAAAGTGATTGGCTACGGTCGGGATATTCGTTCCATCTTGGTGGATTATCTACAAAATAATGCCCACCAAGCCTTTACTGATTTGGGAGAACCCTAGGTGGGGGGTCGTGGTCGTGAAGTCATTCCCATTCCAGTTAATCAATACAATAAAACCATCATCCAAGGAACTAGTCTGGGTACCAAAACATGCCCTTAATGCCTTCGGGATCCAGCACAAAGCCCAAACGTCGATAAAAATCCACCACCTGGGGATCGGCGAACAGGGTGATATTACTAATGTCGTAATGGCGTAATTTGCGGATGATATATTGCATTAGGGCCTTACCCAAACCCTTGCTCTGAAGACTGGGGTGAATGACCACGTCCCATACGGTGGCATTGAAAGCATGGTCAGAAGTGGCCCGGGCAAACCCCACCAGTCGCCGTCGATTGCCCCGCACTTCCCACATGGTAACCACCAAAAAACTGCACTCTACGGCCTTTTTAACTTTGCGAATCGGACGTCGGGCCCAGCCCACCGCATCACATAACTCCTCCAACTCGTAGAGGTCAATGTCCCGGTCAGTGGTGAAAAATATCCGGCCTTTATCACTGTCATCGGTGGGAAATTCTTCTGCCCCCGTTGGGCCCAGGGATGGTGAACTAGTTGAATCGGGATTGAAAAAGCGTTTCCAAAAAACCATGCCGTTGGGCGTTCAAGAACAAGCTGGGGTGGACAAAGGAAAAAGCAGTGGGGGGGATGGAAATGATGATAATTACTTTCAAACCTTAAGTATAAGCTTTGATCGCATCCCCCTGGTGAATCTCTAAAAGCCTATATCCTCCCTGGCGATCGCCGCTTCAGCCAATACTTCAGCATCGGTCATGCTCGGCCAATCTTGGCAACCAATTTCACTGTAAAACTGCTGGTCATAGGGACGGGTACGCACCACCACCGGCATGGGCACCGCATGGCCCAACACCAACGCCTGTTGTTTGGAATCTAGCTTGGCCAAGACGGAACGCAAATTTTGTCCCCCTGCCACCCCGGTAAAAATTGCTTCAATGTCCTTTTCGTCGTTGAGCAAGCAGGTAATGCGGGTACCAATTTGGGACATAACTTCGTTGTCAATGCCCGATGGCCGTTGATCCACCACCAACAGAGTGACAAAGTATTTCCGCATTTCCCTGGCAATGGTACCAAAAATGGTCTGATGGACGATGGCGGAGTCTAAAAAGCGGTGGGCTTCTTCAATGGTGATCACCAATTGCCTCGGGCGATCGCCAACGTGTTTAGTTTGGAGAAATTTTTCGGCTTTTTTAACGTAAATGCCATGGATACGTCTGGTGATCATATTGGTGGCTAACATATAAGAAAGCAAATTGGATTGAGAACCAAATTCAATCACCACATGTTTACCCGCTTCCAAACATTGCAAAAGTTGGTCAATGTAGTTGTGGGCGCTAACCTGTTTGAGATACTTTAAATTTTCTAGTCGTTTCAACTTCCGTTGCAAAGACATAATGGAGCCGGGATGGCCCTGTTTTTCTTCACAAAAAACCTTAATTTCTTCATTGGTCATCACCAGTAAACGGGAAATCCAACCAGAGCCAAATTCAGAAAATAAAATATTGGCATTGTCCAACGCCGCTTCCGACAAACCCAACTCAAAACCCACTAAACGAATATCTTCAATTTCAATTTGATCAAAGCTTAAATAGAGTTCCTGGGCTCCCCTCACCCCCCGCCGTTTAGTGGATTCTGCATCGAGGGTAAAAATTTCCACTTCCCCCGGAAAAAGTTGCCGTAACCCCTTCACAGTGGAAACGGTTTTGCCTTCCCTCATGGCTTCCCAGCCGTATTCTGAGTGCATGTCAAACATCAAATTGACTGCCGCTTGCTTGTGGATAATGCCAGAAATAAGTAAGCGGGTTAAAAACGATTTCCCCGTGCCCGATTTACCAAAAACCCCATTACTTCGTTCCACAAAACGGTCTAAATCTAAGCAGACTGGCACCGCCATGTCCAACGGTTCTCCAATGGCAAAATTGCGCCGAAATGGATCATCTTCCCAACCAAACACTAAACGAAAATCCCTTTCACTGGCTTCAAATACCTGGCTAAAGTGGGCAGGAATAGTTTTTACCGGCAACAATTCCACCTCGGCATTACTATTAGCTTGGTAGGAGGCCAGACCATTACCATTACTCTGGCGATCGCCATGGCCGTTACTTTGTTCAGTTAAACTTTCGCCATAACCTGGTTCCGTGGCTGACTCCGTTAACATCAACATGGGCGCCAATTCTAACGTGCCGTAGGTACCACTGCCGGCCAAGACATCAATTAAAAAATCATCATTAATATGGGGGGGATTGGCCAAAATTCGGGGGTTGGCAGTGCCCAAGGAAACATCGGTAAGCAAACAAAAAAAGCGCGACCGCCTACCCTGAATAACTAAAAATTTGCCCACCCGCATTTCTTCCACAGAAACATCCGCATGAAGACGTACTTCCAAGCCCTTACTAAGGGAACCTTGGGTAACGGAGCCGAGGGCGTGGTCTGGCATAAATTCTGGGGCGGGTCAAAAATGGGGTGCAATTGTTGCCATCGGTTAATACTCAAACCTCAGCGTTGGTACTATTTTGCCACACTGACAACGGAGCGTGGAGAGGAAAAAATGACCAATTTGCCCTGTAAACCTCATTGTTTCCCCTGATTTTCTTGGGGTTGGGAAGGCCTAATCTTAGTTGGTTGAGGAAGGGGGCTTGGTGAGGTGGAAACGGGGGTGGGGTTAAGGGCCCCCCATTGTTGAT
>NZ_JADEWJ010000104.1:0-11429 GCF_015207725.1 Synechocystis sp. LEGE 06083 | reverse complement strand
TTTCCACACTGGTAGTCCCCACCAGGATGGGGCGACCCTGTTCATGTAATTCTTCGCACTCCAGGGCCACCGCTTTCCATTTTGCCTCCTCGTTTTTATAGACCACATCAGACCAATCCTGACGACTAGAAGGGCGATTGGTGGGGGTAATGGTCACCTGGAGGTTATAAACCTTTTCCAATTCCGTTTCTTCTGTTTTGGCTGTCCCCGTCATGCCGGAAAGTTTAGGATAAAGCAGAAAGAAGTTTTGGTAAGTAATGGTAGCCAATGTCTGGCTTTCCTTTTGGATTTCCACCCGTTCCTTCGCTTCGATCGCCTGGTGTAGGCCATCACTCCAACGGCGACCCACCATAATCCGGCCGGTGAACTCATCCACAATCACCACTTCTCCGTTACGGACAATGTAGTTCACATCCTTAAGGAATAATTCCTTCGCTTTGATAGCGTTGAAAATATAGTGGGCCCAGGGATCGTTTTTATCAAATAGATCGTTGGTTTTTAATAGTTGTTCTGCTTTTTCAAAACCTTCGTCATTCATCAAGACATTACGTTGTTTTTCGTCCACTTCGTAATGTTCTTCCGGAAGTAACTGAGCGGCAATTTCTGAAGCTTGCAAATATTTCTCCGTCGGCCGTTCCACTTGGCCAGAAATAATCAAGGGAGTACGGGCTTCATCAATTAAAATCGAGTCGACTTCGTCAATGATGCAAAAGTTAAAGGGGCGCTGTACCACTTCAATCATGGACGTGGACATATTGTCCCGCAGGTAATCAAACCCCAATTCACTGTTGGTGGTGTAGGTAATGTCACAACCGTAATTCTTTTTCCTTTCCTCCGGGTTCATACCGGATTGCACCAAACCCACCGTTAAGCCCAAAAAGCGATGGATTTGTCCCATCCATTCCGCGTCCCGCCGGGCTAGGTAGTCGTTCACCGTCACCACATGGACCCCTTTCCCCGTTAAACCATTCAAATAGGAAGGCAAGGTAGCCACCAGGGTTTTCCCTTCCCCGGTTTTCATTTCCGCAATTTGCCCTTTGTGGAGAATGATCCCCCCCAACAGTTGCACGTCAAAGTGACGCATGCCCAGTACCCGTTTCCCCGCTTCCCTAACAACAGCAAAGGCCTCCGGCAAAATTTCATCTAAAATTTCTTCTGTTTCCGCATCGCTGCGGGCTTTGTCCAACGCCTCCCGGAACTCGACAGTCTTATGCTTCAACTCGTCGTCGGACAGGTTTTCAATGTCCTCTTCATAGAGGTTGACCTCCGCCACGTAGGGCTGAAATTTTTTCAGTTTACGAGTATTAGGATCACCGAAGAGGGCTTTTAACATGGGAGTTTAGGAAGTCTAGGGGAAGTCAGATAGGTGGGGTGGGGCGATCGTCCTTTTATGGTTTTTCCCAGCAAGGGAACGATCCTTCAACGATTTATCTTAACATTCCGTATCGATCAGGAAGGAAAGCCAGAGCCGAGTGATTTTAATTCCTGCACTAGGAAACGTACCTGTATCGACGTAGATATTTTTGCAGAATGTTTAAGCCAAAGTATTGATCTCCTCAATCAAGATTTGTACATGTGGGGAGGAAAATAAAGTGGTAGTTGAAGATAGGCAAACTCAATTACCAAATTACTGGCAAATAATTCCAACTTGTTATTTTTTTGTCTTTAGTAACTAGGTAAGATTTATTAACTAAACAAGTAGCTACAATCAATCTATCGGCTGGATCTCCATGAAATTCACCTGGTAAACGAGTTGATAAAACAGCGATTTCAGAGGTTAATGGCAATAATGTAACCTTAGGATGTTGAAAAGCTAAGTCCATCCAAACTTGAACGTCCATGGATAGTTGAATTCGTTCCTTAGATACTAGCATGGCTAACTCCCAGCAACTGATGGCGGGAATACCAACAACATCACTACTTTGAATAAAATCAAGTGCTGTACGAGAAATTTCAGGTGATTCCGCTAACCACCAAAACCAAGCATGGGTGTCCAAAACAATCATTGTTCCGCATCCCAAGCTTCACTACTGGGACTTAAAACATCATTTTCATGGACAATACTATTCTTAAGGGGATTATTAATAGACCAATCAAGATGATTTGTAGAAGCTGTAGTCTTTTGTTTAAGAGCAACCATAACGCTGTGTAAAATATCAATCGTCAGATCGTCAACGGAGTCTAATTCTGCTTTGAATTGTTCGCGATTAATCATTTTCTAAATTAATTTTTCTAAAAGTATTTCTGCCTGAGAGCTAATTTCCAAAGAAAATCTTAAGAGTGTTCAAATTCTTACCCAGCAAGTGTTTATCCCATTTGAGACTCTTGCTATGATAAACACTGAAAGCCTCGTCATTGCCGGATCTCAGCGGACCTATGAAATCATCTCTGAGTAAATCAGGTATTGGGGATCGTCGTGATTTAGATTGTGAAAGTTGCTTATATGAGTTCGGCGATCGCCGTTTTGTCAATGCTGATCAATAACGGAGACGGTGGTTCGAGAACCCATTGTAACATTCTGTATCGGTGTTATCAGAAAGGAGAAAATGGGGCATTAACTCTAATCCCACCAGAGGAAAACTGCCTGGTCTTGGCGCAGGGAATTTTGCAATATGGTCAAGGCAAAATCTGGATCATTCCAGTCCACCCCCGCCAATAGTACTCGGGTTTCCGGGGGAAGCTCCTGACCTGCAGACATCATCATCGGTAAAGCATCGTCAATACAGCCAAATCCCTGGTCAATAACATCGGGGCAAAATTCATAGATTTCCCGGGCCAGGGCTGCCAAATCCGCCGGTAATTTCTTAAAGTGGACAATCAAACTGTCAAAAGCAACTTCACTAATTTCAATGCCATATTGCCCATCCCATTGTTGCAGCTTAGCGATCAAGTCTTCTGTGGTGATGTCGTAGTTGATACCGTTGGTTTGTTGCTCAATAATTGCCGTTGGATCAAACATAAAATAAACGATTTTTTTGATTGCGACTAAACTTTTTTACCACGGCAGCAGGGGATTAGGGGGCGTTAACCCTAGGTGTTCGTAGGCAGCGGCGGTGGCAATGCGGCCTCGGCTAGTCCGGGCCAGGTAACCAATTTGGAGCAGATAAGGTTCATAGACTTCCTCAATGGTTTTGGCATCTTCCCCCGTGGCCGCAGCGACCGCCTCTAGGCCGGTGGGACCACCCTGAAATTGTTCAATTAAAGTTTGCAAAACTAAGCGGTCGGTCCAATCCAAACCCCGTTTATCCACTTGGTACAAATCTAGCGCCTCCGAAGCCAAGGTGGGGGTGATTTCCGGTTGTTGCTTTACCTGGGCATAATCCCGCACCCTTTTCAGTAAACGATTGGCGATGCGGGGAGTTCCCCTGGCCCGCAGGGCGATCGCCTGGGCTCCGGCCGGAGAAATGGGTACAGCTAACAAACCGGCGGTGCGGAGAATAATTTGTTGCAACTCATCCAACTCGTAAAATCTTAATCTTTGAATTAAGCCAAACCGATCCCGCAACGGCGAAGTTAAAGAACCAACTTTGGTGGTGGCCCCCACCAGGGTAAACCGGGCCAAATTTAAACTACGGACTTTGGCACTTTGCCCTTTGCCCATGGTGATGTCTAAACGAAAATCTTCCATGGCGGGGTAGAGTAATTCCTCCGTTAAGCGATTTAAACGGTGAATTTCGTCGATAAATAAAATATCTCCTGGTTGCAATGCCAATAATATCCCTGTGATGTCCCGGGGCCGTTCCAGCGCTGGAGCCGCAGTGATTTTGCACCGTACCTGCATTTCTTCCGCCAAAATCAGAGCTAGGGTGGTTTTGCCCAACCCCGGTGGGCCGTATAGCAGTAGATGGTCGATCGCTTCTTGCCGACCCTGGGCCGCTTGAATAGCAATGCGTAATACTTCCTTAAGATCCCGTTGGCCGACGTAATCATCTAAGGTTTGGGGCCGTAGGGATGCCTCTGGGGGTTCAAAGTTGGGGTTAGCATTTCGTTCCTGGGCAGTGACTTCCGGAGAAAGCAGATCGGATTTAATGTTGGGGGAAGAATTTTGGTTGCCGGAACGTTTGATGGCCATGGCGCAGGGGAATGCTCAGCTCTGGTCAGTACTCCCCCATCCTACATTGGCGATCGCCGTCGGGTTGCCAATGCCATGGGGAAAAAAGCCCCCAGCTTTCGATAATCCGCTAACCTGAAATTAGGTACTTCCCCCACCGATTTGCCCATGGCGTTCAAGCATTCAGGGGTTGATTTTTTAAGGTTATGCAAACAACCAGTGACGTTCTCATTATTGGCGGTGGCATCATCGGTTTGGCGATCGCCGTTGAACTGAAATTAAAACAGAGACAGTTACAGGTCACGGTGCTGAGTCGAGACTTTGCCCAGGCTGCTAGCCATGCGGCGGCGGGGATGTTGGCCCCCCACGCAGAACAAATTGCCCCAGGCCCCATGCTGGAATTGTGTTTAGCTTCCCGTTGGCGTTATGGAGAATGGGTGGAAAAGTTGGCGCAATTAACGGGGATGGAAACGGGCTATAACCCCTGTGGCATTCTCTCCCCCGTATTTGAAGCGCCCCACGGCAATGCTCCCAATATCAGCAGTAATCCTTGGTTAGACAGAGAAACCATCCGCCACTACCAACCGGGACTGGGGGAAGATGTAGTTGGTGGTTGGTGGCATCCCGATGACGGTCAAGTAGATAATCGCAAACTGATCAGCGCCCTGCGGCAAGCCGCCCAATCCCTCGGGGTCCGCATCCAGGAAGGGGTCACCGTCCAGGCGATCGCCCAGCGCCATGGCCAAGCAACAGAACTATTGACAGATCAGGGGTCTTTTCAAGCAGATACCTATGTGTTGGCCAATGGCTCCTGGGCCAAAGAATTACTGCCCCTGCCGGTCTTCCCTGTTAAAGGTCAAATGATGGCCCTGCGGATGCCAGCGGGAAACCATCAACCCTATCCTCTGCAACGGGTGCTTTTTGGTCCCCAAACCTACCTGGTGCCCCGGCGGGACGGACGTTTAATTGTGGGGGCCACCTCTGAACGGGTGGACTGGGAGCCCCATAATACGCCCCAGGGTATTCAGACCCTATTAAGTCGGGCTATCAGACTTTTCCCGGCCCTGGCCGATTGGGCCATTGAGGATTTTTGGTGGGGATTTCGCCCCGGCACCCCAGATGAACTACCTTTCTTGGGCTATGGCCCCTGTGATAATCTCGTTTTGGCGATCGGGCATTACCGCAATGGTATTTTGCTAGCTCCCATCACCGCCACCCTGATCAGCGATTTAATCCTCGACCGGAACTTTCCCCCCCTCATCAAAGCTTTTAGCCCCCAACGTTTTTCCACTCCCAAGCCCCCCGTACTGCCCTGCCGCCCTATGACTGCCGTGTTTCCCTCCGTTGCTAACCCTTCCCTGCCCCATGCTGCCGAAAATGTGGTGGACAGTGAAGACCTTTTAGAAATTGCCGGCCGTAAATTCCACTCCCGTCTCATGACCGGCACTGGCAAATATCCTTCTTTGACCACTATGCAGGACAGTGTCGCCAGCAGTGGTTGCCAAATTGTGACAGTGGCGGTGCGCCGTGTACAAACCAATGCCCCAGGTCACGAAGGGCTAGCGGAAGCCATTGATTGGTCCACCATTTGGATGTTGCCCAACACCGCCGGTTGTCAGACTGCGGAGGAAGCCATTCGGGTCGCCCGGTTGGGGCGAGAAATGGCCAAACTGTTGGGGCAGGAAGATAATAATTTCATTAAACTGGAAGTTATTCCCGACACTCAATACCTCTTACCAGACCCCATTGGTACCCTAGAAGCGGCGGAACAGTTGGTTAAAGAAGGTTTTGCTGTGTTGCCTTACATTAACGCTGATCCCCTGTTAGCTAAACGTCTGGAGGAAGTGGGCTGTGCCACTGTGATGCCCCTCGGTTCCCCCATTGGTTCCGGACAGGGTATCCGTAACGCCGCCAACATTGCCATCATCATTGAAAACGCCAAAGTTCCCGTGGTGGTAGATGCGGGCATTGGCACCCCCAGTGAAGCGGCCCAGGCCATGGAAATGGGAGCCGATGCGGTGTTGATCAACAGTGCGATCGCCATGGCGGCTAATCCGGTAGCGATGGCCCAGGCTATGGGTATGGCGACCCAGGCGGGAAGACTAGCCTATTTGTCGGGGCGAATGCCGATCAAAAATCAAGCTAATGCCAGTTCTCCCCTAACTGGACTGGTGAGTTAGAAAATTTTGCCGATAAAGTCCTAAACTCTTAAGTTCCTTTTCCCCTAAAAAAACTCCTGTGAGAACTATGGCCAACTATTCCCATTGCCAATGGGTGGGCCCCAGGTTTTGCGCTACCGTGGAAAACAGTGACAATGCTAAAACTTTTTGCAAATTTCCAACTTTTCCATGACCGTTCCTGCCCCCCACCAGAAAGCCAAAGGTCTCAAACCCGGTAGTCCCCGTCCCGCCAAGGAACTCTGTAGTGATTGCGGTCTTTGCGACACCTACTATATCCACTACGTCAAAGAAGCTTGTGCATTTATTAATCAACAATTTGACCACCTGGAGGAGCAGACCCACGGCCGCCATCGGGATTTAGGCAAAGAAGATGAGGTTTACTTTGGGGTGCACGAAAAAATGCTCACGGCCCGCAAACAGGAACCCATCCCTGGGGCCCAGTGGACTGGCATTGTCAGCACCATTGGCTGTGAGATGTTGAACAAAGGCCTGGTGGAAGGGGTGGTCTGTGTGCAAAATACCCCAGAGGATCGTTTTCAGCCCCAGGTGGTGATTGCCAAAACCCCAGCGGAAGTGCTAGCGGCAAAGGTGAATAAACCTACCCTTTCCCCCAATTTATCGGTGTTGGAGGAAGTGGAAAAGTCTGGTTTAAAGCGTTTATTAGTGATCGGGGTGGGTTGCCAAATCCAAGCTCTACGGGCAGTGGAAAAACAACTGGGCTTAGAAAAGCTCTATGTGTTGGGCACCCCCTGTGTGGATAATGTTTCCCGGGCGGGGCTACAGAAATTCTTGGAAACCACCAGCAAATCCCCCGATACGGTGGTGTATTACGAGTTTATGCAGGATTTTCGGGTGCATTTCAAGCATGAAGATGGTTCGACGGAATTGGTGCCATTCTTTGGTCTCAAAACTAATCAATTAAAGGAAGTTTTTGCCCCTTCCTGCATGAGTTGTTTTGATTACGTTAACGGCTTGGCGGATCTTGTGGTCGGCTATATGGGCGCTCCCTTTGGTTGGCAATGGTTGGTAGTTCGCAATCAAACGGGGCAGGAAATGCTAGACCTAGTGCAGGACCAGTTAAACGTCGGCCAGGTGGACTCCAGCGGCGATCGCCATCAGGCAGTGCAACAGGGCATTACGGCCTATGATAAGGCGGTAACATTGCCCATGTGGGTGGCCAAAATAATGGGTTTGATAATTGATAAAATTGGCCCCACCGGGTTAGAGTATGCTCGCTTTTCCATTGATTCCCACTTCACCCGCAACTATCTTTACGTTAAACGGAATCATCCGGAAAAGTTGGCCGACCATGTGCCCCCCTTCGCCCAAAAAATTGTTGAGCAGTATGAACTTCCCCAGCAATAAACCCCAATAAAATTCAAGAGAGGCTATGAAAAAATCCGTATTTCTGGTCGGTGCGTTAGCATTTTTTTGGGGTTTACCCGCCGGTAATGCCTGGGCAGAAGCCTTAGATGAAAAGGTACAAAATATCCTGGATGAACATTATCAAACCTATAAACAGGATGAATTTTTCAGTGCTATTCAGTTGTCCACTAAGGTAGGGGATGGAGAAACTAAAACCTACGTGGTGGGCAATAAAAGCCATAGTCCCAACAGCCCCGCCATTGATGCCAACAGTCTTTTCCAAATTGGCAGTATAACCAAATCTTTTACTGCTGTGCTCCTCCTCCAAGCAGAAGCGGAAGGAAAAGCTTCCTTGTCCAACAATTTTGCTACCTATCTACCAGAATATGACCGCTGGAGTGGAGTAACAATTACCCAATTATTGAATATGACTTCTGGGTTACCCAACTACAGTGATAGCCCGACTCTTAACTATGGTTTTGTGCAGAGTCCAGAGCGCATTTGGCAAGATGAGGAATTAGTAGATTTGGTATATCCTCAGGCTAATTTACCCTCTCCTCCCTTAAATACTGGTTACGCCTACACTAACACCGCTTATACTTTGGGTGGCCTCATTTTAGAAAAGGTTTATGGTCAAAGTTATGCTGATCTAATTGATGAAAAACTTTTGCAATCGTTGGAGCTAGATAATACTTTTTATCCCATTCCCAGCTATCCCCCAGGAATTTTAGCCCGCATGGTGGAAGGTAATAATTTTAACCCCTACACTAACCCTGAGTTAACAGGCAGACCATTCGATAGTAGTAATCTTTCCTGGGCTGGAGCCGCCGGGGGTCTGGTGGCCAATACACAGGATATTATCGATTGGGTGAGGGCTTTATTTATCGAAGATCAATTACTTACCCCACAGCAAAAAGAAAAGTTAACCCAATTAGTTTCCCTTGCCAGCGGTGAACCGATTGTGGGCACAACAGCGGCAGAACCCACGGGATTTGGTTTAGGAGTTGTCCAGGGTTACCACGAAGATTGGGGTCAGTATTGGTTTTACCAGGGGGAAACCCTTGGCCATCGCTCTTTTTATCTCTATTTTCCTTGTAATGAAGTAATCGTTTCTGCTTTATTTAATAGCGCCGTCGATGATCACAATAATAATGTTAAACCCCTTTTGGTCGGTGTTTATCAAGCTCTCTTAGATGACCAGCCAAATTTAGTTTGCAAAAGTCAATAATGATGGTGGAAGAGCTAAATCTTTTTCCCCTCAATGCTTTGGTTATTCTAGGAGGATCTGCCTGGTTAGATTTTCTCCTGGGAGATCCCAAGTCTTGGTTACATCCAGTGCAATTGATTGGCTGGGCAATTAATTTTGCTAGTCAGCTAATTATCAAAAAAGTTACAGGCAAAACTGCTAAGCGTTTATGGGGGATTTTTTTAGGATTAAAAATAATTATTGGCAGTGGCTTTCTAGCTTGGTTAATAGTTCACTTAGCTGAAAAATTCTCCCCTGTTTTAGCAATATTTATACAAATAGTGGGCGTTGCTAGTTGTTTTGCCGGTCATAGTTTAGCCCAGGCTGCTCGATCAGTGATCGAGCCATTAAAAATGGGGGATTTGTCCACTGCTCAACAAAAATTGGCTCTCTTCGTGGGCAGGGATACGGATAATTTATCGGAGACGGAGATTTTACGGGCCACAGTGGAAAGTGTGGCGGAAAATACGGTAGATGGGGTCACTGCGCCCCTTTTTTATGCCCTACTAGGACTAGCTCTAACTTTCATTGGCCCTTGGCCTTTGGCGATCGCCTATAAGGCATCCAGTACATTGGATTCCATGGTGGGCTATAAACGGGAACCCTATACGGATTTAGGTTGGTTTAGTGCTCGGCTGGAAGATTATTTAACTTGGTTACCCTGTCGCCTCACCGTATTAATGCTGGCATTACTGTCGAAAAAACCGAGGCAGATCTTGGCCATGGCCCGTCGAGACGGCCCCTTTGATCCCAGTCCCAATTCCGGTTGGAGCGAAGCTATTTATGCGGCCATTTTAGGAGTGCAACTGGGGGGCGATAACTATTACCAAGGGGTGTTGAAAAGCAAACCTTTATTAGGGGATGCAGTTCAGCCTTTAACCATAGGCAAAATCAGCCAAGGTTTATGGTATTCTCGCACGGTTTTCCTCTGGCAGTTGCTATTGGGATTGATGATAATTTTAGCTATCCAAGCGGGTGCTATGCCTTAGGTAAGCCTCAATAAAATCGGACAATTCCCCGTCCATCACGCCACTCACATCGGTGGTTTCTAGGTTGGTGCGTAAATCCTTGACCAACTGGTAAGGGTGAAAAACATAGTTACGAATTTGGGTGCCCCAGGCCGCTTCCACCATATCTCCCCGAATTTCGGCGATCGCCTGGGCGCGTTGCTCTTCCAGCACAATCAATAGCTTAGCTTTGAGGATAGCCAGGGCTTTTTCTTTGTTTTGCAACTGGGAACGTTCCTGGGTACAGCGCACAGCCAAGCCCGTGGGTAGGTGAACAATGCGCACAGCAGTTTCTACTTTGTTGACGTTTTGCCCTCCCTTACCCCCAGCCCTAGAGGTGGAAATGTCTAGGTCTTTATCGGGAATATCCAAATTAATCGCCTCTTCCCCTAGCAATGGCATCACTTCCACTCCGGCAAAGCTGGTTTGACGTTTACCATTGGCATTAAAAGGAGAAATTCGCACTAGTCGATGGGTACCCTTTTCGGATTTTAGGTAACCATAGGCGTAGCGTCCTTCAATTTCTAACGTGACGGATTTCAAGCCCGCCTCATCCCCTTCGGAAATTTCTGCTAAATGGACTTTGTAACCCTGTTTTTCACTCCAGCGGGTGTACATCCGCAGTAACATTTCAGCCCAGTCTTGGGCATCGGTGCCGCCGGCCCCGGCATTGATGGTTAACGTGGCTCCTTTCGCATCGTAGGGCCCAGACAATAATTGTTGCAGTTCCCAGCGGTCTAATTCTTTTTGCAGTTGCTCCAGGGTGGTTTCTGCTTCCGTTAACAGAGCCCCATCGTCCTCTAGTTCCAAAAGCTCCACAATGGCCTGGCTATCCTGCCATTGCTGTTGCCATGTATGCCATTGCTGCAATTGGGATTTGGTGTCGTTCAAGGTCTGGAGAACCTGTTGGGCTTGGTCAGTATCGTCCCAAAAATCTGGCTGGGCGGCGCACTGCTCCAAATCGTGAACTTTTGCTTTTAAACCCGGCAGGTCAAAGATAGTCCTGGGTTTGCCCCAGGCGGGAGGAGATTAACTCTAGGTTTCTTTTGAGGTCTGTTAATTCAGTGATCATTGGCAAAAAATGTTCTTTGGCGCCAACCCAAGTATATGGCCATTGGGTTTGCCCTGCACCGGGGGCGATTCATCAACAAAGCTTATCATCTGTGTCAAGATTTGTTAATTTTGCTTGGCTAATCAAATTATTATCCCTATGATTTTGTAAATATAGATACAGAAAATATTCCTTTCGCTCCTAATTAACCTTGGAATGCGGTTGGTGGGGTCTAAAGTCTGTCCCTAAAGTTTCCCCTCTTTTTGGGAACTGGATGGAGGAGTTGGATAACAACCCACCGGAAAATCCCTAGGAAGGATTGGGCAGGGAAGGTTTTCTAGGCGGATTTTGCTGGTTAGTAAAACGGAGAGGACTTATGTCGCCACAAACGAACCTGTTTAATGCAACGGCTTCAATGCCGGTCAATGATATGGCTGTGGGTTGGCATGTTTTTTGTCATATTACGTATAACCGAGACACCTGGGTAAAACTGCTGGAGACTCCTGGGGATTATGCTTTTGATGAAGCG
>NZ_JADEWJ010000103.1:0-11527 GCF_015207725.1 Synechocystis sp. LEGE 06083 | reverse complement strand
GCCTGTGACAGAAGTGAATTTATCAGTTGTTAGTAGTAGTTCCACGGGGCAAACGGATCCCGGTCTGGTTCGTCAGTACAATCAGGATAATTTTTACCTTGATCCGGAGGGACGATTCTACATTGTGGCCGATGGCATGGGGGGACACGCCGGCGGAGAAGAGGCTAGTCGCATTGCGGTGGAAAGGGTGCGGGATTACTTAGACACCTATTGGCGATCGGAGATTACCTCGGAACAGTTGCTCAGGGATGCCCTGATGGATGCTAACGAGGGTATTCTCGAAGACCAAAAAATCAACCTGGAACGGCGGGATATGGGCACCACCGCAGTATTAATTGCCTTTAGGGACGATGGTGCTTGGCGAGCTCATGTGGGGGATTCTCGCCTGTATCGTTTGCGGAATCAGCAATTGGAGCGGGTAACGGAGGACCACACCTGGGTGGCCAGGGCCCTAAAAATGGGGGACATTGACCCTACCCAGGCTAAAGCCCATCCCTGGCGTCATGTGCTGTTTCAATGTTTGGGGCGGCAGGATTTGAATTTTATCGAGGTGGAAGCCCTGGATGCCCAACCGGGGGACACTTTTCTGATGTGTAGCGATGGCTTAACGGAGGAAGTGCCCGATAATCTGATTGAAAAAATCCTCGCCAGTCAAGGGGATTGTGATCAGCAGGCCGCCCAATTAATTGAAGAAGCCAAAAATGCCGGTGGCTCAGACAATATCACCATAGTGTTAGTGGATTTGGCTGAGGATACCCCGGAAAGTTAATAGATTAGTATGTCTTAAGAAATAAAGAGTGAGTGATTCCATCAATTTAACCATTGCGGAGGAGACCTTAGCCCTGTTGGAATGGCCGAGGCTCTGTCAGCATTTGTCCACTTTTACCCAAACTCCCCTGGGGGCGATCGCCGCCCGCTATTTGTTGCCTCCCGACCAATGGCAAGAAAGTCAGGCCTTACTGGCCCAGACCCAGGCGGTGGAGCTAATTGAAAATTCCCCGGAGAGCAACTGGCATTTTAAAGGCATTGCCGATATCACTGAACCGTTAGCCCGGGTGGAACGGGGTGGTTTGACCACAGGGCTGGAACTGTTGGCGATCGCCAGCACCTTGGCGGGAGTGAGAAGATTGCGGCGGGTCATTGAAGAACGGGATGACCTGGAAATTTTGCAAACCTTGGTGGCGGAAGTAAGAACCCTGCCGGAGTTGGAACAGGCCATCCACCATTGCCTTGGGGAAGATGGCAAAGTGGCGGAGCGGGCCAGTCCTAAATTAGGGGAAATTCGTCAAAAATTAAAAGCCATGCGGGAGCAAATCCAGCAAAAATTACAAAAAATCATTCAACGCCAAGGCAATGCCCTGCAGGAGGCGGTGATTACCCAAAGGGGGGACAGATTTGTTTTACCCATCAAAGCGGGTTACAAAGAACAAATACCCGGCATTGTCCACGATAGTTCCGCTAGTGGTAACACGTTGTATGTGGAGCCCCAGGCCATTGTGGAATTGGGCAATAAGCTGCGGCAAACCCGTCGTCAGGAGCAAACGGAAGAAGAGCGCATTTTGCGGCAACTCAGTGACCAAGTGCTGGAAGTATTGCCCGATTTGGAACATCTGCTGGCGATCGCCACCCGCTTGGATTTAGCTACGGCCAGGGTTCGTTATAGTTTCTGGCTGGGGGCCCATCCCCCCCAATGGTTAACCCCAGGGGATAACAAACCAATTACATTGCGACAGTTACGCCATCCTCTGCTCCATTGGCAGGCGGAAAAGGAGGGGGGGCCAGCGGTGGTGCCCATCACGTTGACCATTGATGCCCAAATTCGGGTCATTGCCATTACGGGGCCCAATACGGGGGGGAAAACCGTTACCCTCAAAACCCTAGGTTTGGTGGCCCTGATGGCGAAAGTGGGGCTATACATTCCCGCCAAGGAGCCAGTGGAATTACCTTGGTTTGCCCAGGTATTGGCAGATATTGGGGATGAGCAGTCTTTGCAACAGAATCTTTCCACCTTTTCGGGGCATATTTGTCGCATTATCCGCATTTTGCAGGCTCTTCCCCATCAATCAGATGATGTTGACCAGGCAATTGAATCCCCAGCCCAGGTTGTGTCTCCTTCCTTAGTTTTGCTGGATGAAGTGGGGGCCGGCACCGATCCCACCGAAGGCAGTGCATTGGCGATCGCCCTATTGCGTCACTTGGCCGACCAGCCCTGTTTAACGGTGGCCACCACCCATTACGGGGAACTGAAGGCGCTGAAATATCAAGATGCCCGCTTTGAAAATGCGTCGGTGGAATTTGATGACCAAAGTCTTAGCCCCACCTACCGTTTACTTTGGGGCATTCCCGGCCGCTCCAATGCCCTGGCGATCGCCCAACGTTTGGGACTACCTATCACCATTGTCCACCAAGCCAAGGACAGACTAGGGGGTTTTTCCGAAGACATTAACCAGGTCATTGCTGGGTTGGAAAGTCAGCGGCGGGAACAGGAACAAAAGGCGGCCAATGCCCAAAAATTACTCCAAGAAACGGAAATTTTTTATGAACAGGTTTCCCAAAAAGCGGCTAGTCTGCAGGCCAGGGAAAGGGAATTAAAATCCTACCAAGACCAGGAAGTGCAACAGGCGATCGCCGCTGCCAAGGAAGAAATCGCCAAAGTTATCCGCCAACTACAACGGGGTAAACCCAGCGCCCAAAAGGCCCAACGAGCTACGGAAGCCCTGGGGGAAATCCAAGCTGAGCAAAAGGCCATGGTGGCCATTAAACCCTTGGGTTATCAGCCCATGGTGGGGGAAAGAATTCGTATTCCCAGCTTTGGCCAAACTGCGGAAGTGACCCAGGTCAATGGCGCTGCCCAAACCGTTAACGTCACCCTCGGTTTGATGAAAATGACTGTGCCCATGGCGGACATTGAATCCCTCGACGGCAAAAAGGTGGAACCTCCCCCCAAGCCGGAACCGACACCGAAAAAAGTTAAAGCTGAGCCCCAAGCAACGGAAACCAAATCACCCCCTGTGGTGGTGCGGACAGAAAAAAATACCCTAGATTGCCGTGGCGATCGCCTGGAGCGGGCCGAATCTCGAGTGGAAAAAGCCCTGAACCAAGCCTTAGATTTGGGCGTTTTGTGGATTATCCATGGCAAAGGCACCGGCAAATTACGCCAAGGGGTGCAGGAATACTTGTCACACCATCCCCTGGTGAAAAGTTATGCCCTCGCGCCCCAGAATGAAGGGGGATCGGGAGTAACCATTGCCTATTTGCGGTAGTGGGTTTTGAGAAACTCAGTAAAGAGTTTAACTTTGGTGGCCAGATGGCGGTTAACCGGATAAACCATGGAAACAGTTAATTCCCGTAGGCAATAGTCCGGCAAGATGACCTGCATTTTTCCCTCTTCCAAATAGGGTTGGACAATGAACTGGGGCAACAGCGCAATGCCCAAACCCTGGGCCACGGCGATCGCCAAAGCTTCCCCATTGTTGGAACAAAAATTTCCGGTGACTGATATCGTTTCCTCTCCATTTTGACTCAGCAATAGCCATTGATTTCCCCTATGGGAATAGCCATAGAGCAAGCAATTATGGTTTTTCAAATCCCCCGGAGTTTCAGGCATACCTGATCGAGCTAAATATTCCGGTGACGCACAAAGCAATAACTTAGTCTGGCACAAGGGCTGGGAAATCAAACTAGCCGATGCCATCGGTTGGGCAATGCGAATTAAGAGGTCGTATCCCTCGGCGATCGGATCCACAAATCGATCCTCCAACGTTAATTGCACTTCTACTTGGGAATGTAAAGCCATAAACTTTGCCACCAGCGGCGCAACGTACATAGTGCCAAAGGTCATGGGCGCATTAATCCGCAACAGACCCTTCGGTTCCCCATGGAGTTGGGACACTGACAATTCCGCCTCCTCCAAATCTGCCAAAATTTGCACCGATTTTTCATAAAAGGCTAGCCCTGTGGGGGTGGGGGTAACTTTACGGGTACTGCGGTGGAGAAGCTGTATTTTAAGTTCATTTTCTAGGGCAATTACCATCTTATTCACCGCCGATCGCCCCAAATTCATTTTCCTCGCCGCCGCCGCAAAACTGCCCTCCCGCACCACCTGGGTAAAGGCATAAATACTTTCCAGTTTGTCCATTGATTTCCTTATTGTCCCTTTTTTGGATGCAATATGTATTTAAAATAGCATATTGTCTTTATTGAGGATGCAAACTAGAATGGGAACCAAGGTCACAAACCTCAACCGACAAAAATAACGGAGGTCACCATGATCACACTCCGCCCCTCCGCAGCCCGGGGTCGTGGCAAACTCGACTGGCTAGATAGTTATTTCAGCTTTTCCTTTTCCCATTACTATGACCCCGCCCACATAAATTTCTCTAACCTGCGGGTCATTAACGAAGACTACATTGCCCCTGGTAAGGGTTTTGCCACCCATGGCCATCAAGACATGGAAATTATTACCTATGTCTTAGAAGGAGAACTAAAACATCAGGACAGCATTGGCAATGGTTCAATTATCCGCCCTGGGGATGTGCAGCGCATGAGTGCCGGCACCGGTATTCTCCATAGCGAATTTAATCCCTCCCCAGACCAGTCTGTTCATCTGTTGCAAATTTGGATCACTCCCAACCAATTGGGGGTGGAACCCAGTTATGAGCAAAAGTTTTTTTCCACCGAGGACAAACAAGGCAAATTACGACTAGTGGCATCCCCCGATGGCCGAGATGGTTCTGTTACCATCCACCAAGATGCTCACATTTTCGCCTCCGTCCTAGGAGAGGGGGAAACGATTAGCTACAGCCTATCGAACCGTCAGGCTTGGCTACAGATTGTCCGAGGCCATCTGACGTTAAATGGGAAAACCTTCAAAACCGGAGATGGGGCAGGCATTAGCGGAGAGCAAACCATCACCTTTACCGGCCAAGAAGGGGCAACAGAATTTTTGCTGTTTGACTTGCCTTAATTTGGTCAACTTTACTCAATTTTTACCAATATCCTGAGAGGAGAAAATAATGACTGAACCAACAGTTGCAGATAAAAAACCCATCGTTATGGAGCTTGAAGCAGGAGACTATTATTGGTGTGCCTGCGGCAAGTCTGCCAATCAACCTTTCTGCGATGGCAGCCATAAAGGTACGGGGTTTACTCCGAAAAAGTTCACCTTGGAGAAAGCCCAAAAAGTCACTCTCTGCCTTTGTAAACACACAGACAATCCCCCCTACTGTGATGGTAGCCATGCCAAACTTTAAGCATTGATCAATTGACCTAGCCTCTAATTTTTTTGGTACATCTTCTACTTTTGATAATTAACCTTGCAAGGGGAAGATGTGCCCTGGCGGGTCGTCAAGGTTATTACAATATTGTCTATGCTGCTCGATTCTTCTCCGTCTACCTACATTCCGCACGTAGTACACCTTCGTCTGAAGTCGAGTACGACGGCAAGCCTATTTCGGAGTTTGCCTCTTGACCTCCAGTCAGCCAATACGCAAAAACTACGCTATCTGTAGTGTTTCTCCGAAAATTTAGTAACTATTGGTAGAGCCTGCGGAATGTAGGCGTCTAGGTTAGCAACTACGGCTAGTTTCAGTCCAATAGGATATGAAATATCTCTGCGATGGTGAGCCCTAGAATTATGATTTGAGTGGAGCAGATTTTTTCTGTTTGTTCCTGACGTAAATTGCCCTATTTTTGCGCTCAATTTCAAATAAGTCGATCGCCTCAAACAAACTACTTAATTTGGCGTAACCATAGTTGCGGGAGTCAAAGGATGCCTGATTTTTAATGTGGCCGCCGATTTCCGCTAAGCTTGACCAACCATCGTCATCAATGGTGCTGGAAATGGCACTCCTGAGTAAACTAATTAATTTTGCGTCCTGTTTCAATTCCTTCCCAGTTTTTTTAACACTGGTGGAATTTTGGAGGGCTCCTTCAGAATTTTCAATTTGATCAATACTTTCTAAGTATAAAAATGTTGAACAAGCATAAACAAAGGGCAAGGGCGTTTTTTTCTCACCAAATCCATAAACCTTGAGTCCATTGGTCAAAATTCGCATCACTAAGGGGGTAAAGTCACAATCACTTGACACAATGGCAAAGGCATCTAACCGCTGGGTATAGAGTAAATCCATGGCATCAATAATCATGGCGGCATCAGTGGCATTTTTACCCTTGGTGTAATCAAACTGTTGCACGGGACGAATGGCATATTCATGTAAACACTCTTCCCAGGCTTTTAGGTTAGGACTTTTCCAGTTGCCATAGGCTTTACGAATGTTGGCCACTCCATACTTGGCAATTTCCGATACGATCGCCTCAATTTTGGACGCAGGGGCATTATCCGCATCAATTAGCAGGGCAATGTTTGATTCCGATTGCGGCATACTTCTCCGGCAAGGGACAATTACCTAGAAATTCTAACTCTAATAATAGTCAAGCAATTAATGGAATTATCTGAAAGCTTATGTTTTTGTCGTCCTGGAGAAGTTTGGAGCAAAAGTGTCTGGGCGGGCCGTATGTCCTGCAGTCTTTACTGGGCACTGGCGGTTTTGGTGCAGTGTTTCGGCGGAATGCGTTGGCGATCCGGAGATCGCCTACAACATCCTCAATGCACGGTGGTAATCCACGGTGCCATCAAATTAAACCCCACAGAAAGCCGGGCTTTAGTTGGGCGGACTTTCCCTCCCATCAGCACCCATAATGCGAAGCTGATTATCGTCATACCGAATTACTGGATCTTTTTCTCCAATGGCGATCGCCAGTAAAATTTCGGTATGTTTGATAATCTCTGTAAATTCCTCGCCGAATCATTTTCCGAAGACTACGCTGCCTGGTTGTTGGGACGACCAATCAAATTGACCAAGCTCAGTCCAACAGAACTATCCCTGGAGCCAATTCGGGCTGACTCCCTGATTTTGGAGCAATCAGAAGACTTAGTGTTACATCTGGAATTCCAAACGGAGCCTGACCCCACCATGGGTTTTCGGATGCTGGACTATCGGGTGAGGGTTTACCGCCGTTTTCCCCAGAAGACGATGCACCAATTTGTCATCTACCTAAAACGTAGTAGTAATGACTTGGTTTATCAGGATAGTTTTCAGGTAGGGGAGACTTTGCACCGTTATCAATCGATTCGGCTCTGGGAGCAGCCATCGGAAGCATTTCTCCAAAGTCCAGGACTATTGCCCCTAGCGGTATTGACCCAGACCTCTGACCCCGCATTAAAATTAAGGGAAGTGGCGACTGCACTAGATCAGATTGAGGATAATCGAGTTAAGGCAAATCTTATGGCAGCAACCTCGGTTTTTGGAGGAATTCTGCTGGCCCCTGAGCTTATTAGAACAATTTTAAGGAGTGAAATTATGAAGGAATCTGCTGTCTATCAAGAAATCTTACGGGAAGGGGAACAACGAGGCTTACTCAAAGGCAAATTAGAGGGCAAACTGGAAGGGAAACTAGAAGGTCGGCTGGAAGCAAAACTGGAAACCATACCCTTGCTGAAGAAATTAGGCCTGACGATCGCCGAAATTGCCAAGGAATTAGATATTGATGTTGAACTGGTTAATAAATTCGTTGCTAACCAAAATAATTAAGGGTTGAAATGGTCATTCGCCCGCATATGGCTTGATTTATCTTTTGGCGATCGCCTTTTCAATGGGGAACTCAGAAAGACTATTCCTTAGTTTTGGCCACAAAAAGCCATACCTTCCCCCATTCCCCTTGTTCGACTACCATGATGCAGACAGTCAACTAAACCAATCCATCGTCCCTGCCCCTAATGTCCCTGTTAGTCCAGAAACCCGAAATTCCTTCCTGCGCTTGGCAACGACCCATTGGTAAGGATTGGGAAAAGCCCTACACTGTCCGCTACGCTAGTAACCTTGACGATGGCCCGGACCATGGCATGCCCCTAGGGGGGTTTGGGGCCGGTTGCATTGGGCGATCGCCGACGGGCAAGTTTAACCTCTGGCATCTGGATGGGGGTAACCACGTTTTTAAGAATTTGCCTGCCTGTCAGTTTAGTGTTTACGAACAGGTGGCAGGGGAAGAAGCCCAAGCCTATGCCATGGCCACCGAAGCCCCGGAGGATGGGAGTCTGGGCCGTTGGCAATGGTATCCCAAAGAAAAAGGGCAATACAGCGCCCTCTATCCCCGCAGTTGGAACGAGTATCAGGGAGTTTTCCACAGTGAATTAATCTGTGAACAGTTTTCCCCGGTGTGGGGCGGCAATTATCAAGAAAGTAGCTATCCCCTCGCCATTTTTGACTGGACTGTCCATAACCCCACCGATAAAACCATCACCCTGAGCATTATGCTCACCTGGCAGAACACCGTGGGTTGGTTTACCAATGCCATCAAATCCCCCACTGTCAAACTGCGGGACGATGGTAGCCCTGAGTATGAATATCAACCCCGCTGGGGCGACAGTACGGGCAATTTTAACCAGTGGATCCAGGATGGTTTCCGGGTCGGCTGTTTATTTAATCGGGTGCAACCCCACGACGCTCTCCGGGAAGGGGAAGGGCAAATGTGCATTGCCAGTGTCAGCAACCCCAGTGTGGAGGTGTTTTATCACAATCGTTGGAATCCCAGTTGGGACGGAGCGGACGTGTGGGACTGGTTTGCGGGCAATGGTTCCTTACCGGATATCCAGGATGAAATGGCGGCGGAACCGGGGGAACAAATTGCGGGGGCCCTTTGTTTAAGGTTCACTGTGCGACCGGGAAAAACCAAAAAAATTCCCTTCCTACTGGCTTGGGACTTACCCATTACCGAATTTGCAGAGGGGGTGACCTATTACCGTCGCTATACGGATTTTTACGGCCGCAACGGCAAAAATGTTTGGTCCGTGATCCGCACTGCCCTGAAACACAGCGACACTTGGCGGCAAAAAATCGAGGCTTGGCAGGGCCCTATTCTGGACAACCCCCAGTTACCCAATTGGCTCAAAATGGCCCTCTTTAACGAGTTATATTTGCTAACCCAGGGGGGAAGTCTATGGACAGCGGCGACGGAAAATGATCCAGTGGGACAGTTTGGGGTCTGTGAGTGCATGGACTACCGCTGGTATGAAAGCCTAGATGTGCGACTCTATGGCTCCTTTGGGCTTTTAATGCATTGGCCTAAGTTAGAGCAGGCGGTGATGTTGGCCTTTGCTCGGGCCATTCCCACCGAAGATCCGAAGGAACGGGTAATTGGCTATAACCTTTCCCTCGCTCCCCGCAAAGTAAAAAATGCCACTCCCCATGACTTGGGAGCCCCCAACGAGCATCCCTGGGAAAGGAGTAATTACACTGCTTACCAGGACTGTAACCTCTGGAAGGACTTGGGCAGTGACTTTGTCTTACTAGTGTACCGAGACTTTTTGCTTTTACCGGATGCGGATGGGGAATTTTTGGGGGAATGTTGGCCCAGCATCACAGCGGCGTTGGATTATTTGAAGGAATTTGATCTGGATAACGATGGCATCCCGGAAAATTCTGGTGCTCCGGATCAAACCTTTGACGATTGGCGTTTACAGGGCATTAGTGCCTACTGTGGTGGTTTATGGATTGCGGCCCTGGAAGCGGCTTTGGTGATGGGTAAATATCTGTTGGCAAATCCTCCCCAACAAACGAGTTTGGACACCGGAGCAATGGCAACGGCGATCGCCAGGTATGAAACTTGGTTAGCCCAAGCCCGTAGTTTGTATCACGATACTCTTTGGAATGGCGAATACTACAACCTCGATAGTCAAAGCGGCTCCAAGGTGGTGATGGCAGACCAACTCTGTGGGCAATTTTATGCTCGGTTATTAAATCTGCCAGATGTGGTGGAAAACCAGTACGCTGAGAAGGCTTTGGCCAAAGTGTACGACACCTGTTTCCTCAAATTTGCCCATGGGGAACTAGGGGCCGCCAATGGTCTTTTGCCCGACGGTTCCCCCCAAAATCCCAACGATACCCATCCCCTGGAAGTATGGACGGGCATTAACTTCGGTTTAGCGGCCTTTTTGATCCAAATGGGCAAAAAAGAAGAAGCTTTAAAAATGACGGAGACGGTGGTTAACCAGGTGTATAGCAATGGTTTGCAGTTCCGCACTCCAGAGGCAATCACTGCGGTGGGGACTTTCCGGGCTAGTCATTATCTGCGGGCCATGGCGATCTGGGCTGTGTACGGTTTGCTGGAGGGTTTTGCCAATTTACCCATTGCTCCAGCCGATGACGAGGTGCCCACTAGCGATTTTTATTGAAATCCGCAGGCAAAAGTCCAGTAATTAACCCCGCCCTTGTCATTTAACCCCATGGAAAAATCCCGTCAGTTTGACCTCGCCCCCTACATTGACCACGCGGCCCTAGACCCCGCTACCACCAGTGAGGCGATCGCCGCCTGTTGTGCCCAAGCTCTGCACCATAAATTTGTTGCGGTGTGTCTTTACCCCAGTGCCCTACCCCAGGCAGTGGAATTGTTGCGGGGCAAAAAAGTGGAAATTTGTGCGGTGATTGGTTTTCCCTCCGGGGCTAGCACCAGCAGCAGTAAACTTTATGAAGCCCAGGAAGCAACGGAATTGGGAGCCACCGAATTGGATGTGGCAATTAATTTGGGGCTATTGAAAGACGGCAACATGGAAGCCGTTTACAACGACATTGCCCCCATTGTGGAATCCACAGGGCTAACGGTGAAAGCGATTTTAGAAATGGGTAGGCTAACGGAATCGGAAAAAAGAGTAGCGGCGGAAATTTGTTTGGATGCGGGGGTGCAATATCTCAAAACCAGCACCGGCTGGGGTAAGGGGGCTACCGTTGCCGATGTGCGATTGTTACATCAAATCAGCCAAGGACGGGTCGGAATTAAAGCGTCCGGAGGGATTCGTACGGTGGAGCAAGCCATAGACTTAATTGAGGCTGGTGCCACCCGCTTGGGCACTTCCCGGGGAGTGGATTTGATTCAGCAGCAACGACAATTATGGGAACAAAGTTAACTAAACCTAGCCCTCCAGGAATGCTACCAACTGTTGTAGTTTGTCCCAGCCGGCCCCTTGCTTCAAAATATCTTTGGCCAAATCAATACCTTGGCCATGGTCGCCCCAGGGCACAGCATTGCCCACCTGGAAAGCTAAAGAAGCATTGAGGGCCACCGCATCAATCTGGGCCTGGGTTCCTTTGCCTTGCAAAACCTGGCTGAGGATGGCCTCATTTTCAGCCAATTCCCCTCCCTTTAAGGCGGTCAAAGGAGCCGGAGTTAAACCAAAATCCTGGGGATCCAGCACTTGGGTGGTTACCTCCCCCTGGTTGAAACTAGCTATGTCTGTGGGAGCCCCCAAGCCGGCTTCATCTAATTTCTCCCGACCATGGATCACCAAGGCCCTGGCAGTGCCCAAATTTTTTAAGGCGATCGCCATCACGGAGAGAAAATCCGGAGAATAAACCCCAATTACCTGGCCGGTGGGACGGAGAGGATTAACTAACGGCCCCAACAAATTAAATACGGTGCGGACTTTAAGAGTTTTACGAATGGGGCCCACACTTTTAAGGGCCGGATGCCAACC
>NZ_JADEWJ010000005.1:0-33703 GCF_015207725.1 Synechocystis sp. LEGE 06083 | reverse complement strand
ATTCCCTTAACTGCTCCAGGGAAAAAAAGTGTTGCAACACCGCTCCCCCAGCATTGGAAGCTCCCCCCGTTAACCATAAATTGCCCAAACGATGGCTATAAATACCGCTGGCCAAATCCGTGACTGGTTTGACGCTCAACAACTTCAGCACCAAAGTGGAACCTAGGGAAGTGACCGCTTCCCCCGGTTGCGTTGCACCACTGGCTAAAAAAGCCGCAATACTGTCCGTGGTGCCACTGCAAACCTGACAAGTGGGGGGAAATTTGTAGGAATTAACCACAGAAGATGACAGAAGGGCGATCGCCGTGCCGGGAATGGTAACTGGGGGCAAGAGAGAAAACCAAGGGGCATTTTTTAACCAATTAGGATAGGTTAAAGTTTCGGGATCGTAGCCCAGTTTAAGGGCATTGTGATAATCGCTAATCGGTCTGCCACCGTGGAGCAAACTTGCTAGCCAATCCGCCTGGTGACAAAAGTAACGAGCTTGCTGAAATTCCGATTGTTGGCCATACCAAAGCAATTTGGCCAGGCTAGAAGTGGCACTTTGCACCAAATGATCCGCCGGGGCCATGGCTGACAGTAAATGCTTAACCTCCCGGCCCCGGTCATCGTTATACAAAAGCGGCTCCATTAAAACATTGCCCTGGCTATCCAACAACAAAACAGTGGAAGAGGTGCCATCAATGGCGATCGCCTGGATTTGACTTCTTAGTTCAGTGGGAATTTGTTCAAGAAGGGAAAATAAACTTTCCCGCCAGATGGTGGGTAATTGTGGGCCGGGAACCTGTGGGAACTGGACTTTTTCCTGCCAAATTAACTCTTGCTTAGCATCAATCACTGCCGCCCTGGCCCCGGACGTACCAAAGTCCATACCTAGGAAAAATTGCGGTGCCTCAACTCTCCCCATAGGACTGACCCAACTGAAAGGCGATCGCCTTGGTTTGCATCATCTTAAAAATGTTATAAAAACCATTGGCCCGACTGGGGGTAAGGCTCACCTGTAAGCCCGTTGCTTCGATGAAATCCGGGGTTAACTCGACAATTTCCTGGGGGCTTAAACCGTTCAAACCTTGGATCAGTAACGCCACCAAACCCTTGACCAATTGGGCATCGGAATCCCCCTGGTAGATTACTTTGCCATCTTCGAGATCAGCGGTGATAAAAACTTGGGACACACAGCCCTGCACCTTATTGGCGGGAATTTTTGCTTCCTCCGGCATGGGTTCCAACTTCTTGCCGTACCACAACAACTGCTCGTAACGTTTTTTGGGTTCAGTGTGCCGTTGAAAACGTTCGACAATCTTTGCAAGGTTGGGGGGTAAAGTAGCGTTGGCCATGGAAAAATTAGGAAAAATAATTGAGAACCGCTTGGCAAAGTCTGATGCTGGCTCCGAGATCAACCCACCCCAGCTCCAACAACAATGGGCGTGATGTAGCTTTCCTCCAGGGTTGGGGAAACCGGAGACCAGTCAAACCCACTCTGGGCTCGTATCCATTGTATCCATTGCTGAGCAAGGCTCGATAATGCTGTTTTTTTCTCTCCCTTGGCAGAGAATAGGACATTTTTATTGGTCGCTAAATTCTCGTTTTTTTCCATGGCATAATCAGACTTGACCTTGAGCCGGGTTGATTAACTATGCATTTCCACAGCCTAGAGTCTTGGCAACATTCCCATAATTTTGCCAACCAACACCAAAGTCCCGCCGAAAAAAACACCAAAATTGTTATGGTGCTCACCGCTGTCACCATGGTGGCGGAAATCATTGCTGGCACTGTGTTTGGTTCCATGGCCCTATTGGCGGACGGTTGGCACATGGCCACCCATGTTGCGGCCTTTGGTATTACTTTGTTTGCCTATCAATATGCCCGTCGCCATGCCAGTAATCCCCAATATACCTATGGCACCGGCAAAGTTAGTGTCTTAGGAGGATTCGCCAGTGCGGTGGCCCTAGGGGTAGTGGCTTTTATGATGGCATTTGAGTCCGTTGGTCGTTTTTTTGACCCCCATGGCATTCAATTTTCCGAGGCGATCGCCGTGGCCATTTTGGGACTGTTGGTTAATCTGGCTAGCGCCTGGCTGTTACAAGACCATGACGACCATCACCACCATGGCCACCACCACGATGCTCATCACCATAACCACGGACACCAAGACCATAATCTCCGGGCGGCCTATTTCCATGTGCTGGCCGATGCCCTAACTTCCGTCCTGGCCATCATTGCCCTAGTGGCCGGTAAGTTTTGGGGCTGGATTTGGCTAGATGCGGCCATGGGACTAGTGGGAGCGGCGGTAATTATCAGATGGGCCTATGGCTTAGTGCATGACACCAGTGCTATTCTCCTCGATGGTTCGGTGGATAAAAAAATTCAATTAGAAATTCTCACCGCCCTGGAAACTGACAGCGATAATCGCGTTACGGATCTCCATGTTTGGTATCTGAATGAGAATTATCTAGCGGCCACCATTGCTTTAGTCACCCATTTTCCCAAAAGCCCGGAATACTATAAACAACAACTGAGCCATATTTCTGCGTTAGCCCATGTAATCGTGGAAGTAAATCCCTGTGCGGGAGAGTCTTGTTCCGCCGAGTCATCCACCGTTGGCGCCACAGCATCTAGGCCACTGACTCTATAATTGTCACTTTTAGCAAAAACCTAATTACAAAGGTTCAGGCAAAAGGCGATCGCCGATCCCAACTGTTTTGCCGTCTATGCTCAAATCCCAAAATTAGGTTAAATCTGCTTTAGCGGTAATGAATGTCACAACACACTTCTCTATCGGGTTCCAGCGTCGATAACAAATCCAGCCTTGCCAAAACTGGTTTGGGGACTTTTGGTGGGGTTTTTACCCCGTCGATTTTGACCATCCTCGGCGTGATCATGTATTTACGCTTTGGTTGGGTGCTGGGCCAGGTGGGTCTATGGCAAACTTTGCTCATTGTCACCCTGTCCACCGCCATTACCTTTTTGACAGGGCTGTCCATTGCGGTGATCGCCACCGATCAAGTGGTTAAGGCAGGGGGAGCTTACTACATGATCAGTCGCTCCTTGGGCATTGAAACCGGTGGAGCAGTGGGGGTTCCCCTCTATTTTGCCCAAGCTTTTTCCGTGGCTTTATACACTTTAGGTTTTGCAGAAAGTGTGGTGCGGGTGATGCCGGGCTGGAATTTAACCCTAGTGGCCGCCATTACCACCATCGGGGTGACCCTACTAGCTTTAAAATCTGCTCAGATTGCGATCCGGGCTCAGTATGTGATCATGGCGGCGATCGCCATATCGCTAATGTGTTTAGTTTTTGGCCATCCGGCGACGCCTTATACAGGAACCGTGGAGATTGAACCCCACAGTGCTGGATTTTGGGCCGTCTTAGCAGTCTTTTTTCCGGCGGTCACGGGCATTATGGCCGGGGTCAATATGTCGGGGGACTTGCGAGATCCCCAAAAATCAATTCCCTGGGGCACATTGGCGGCGATCGCCACGGGGTACGGCATTTATTTAATTATTCCCGTCATTCTTTATTTCCGGGCTGATCCGATTACGTTGCTGAATGATCCTTTAGTGATGCGGCGCATTGCCCTCTGGGGAGACAGTGTTTTACTCGGGGTTTGGGGCGCAACCCTTTCCAGTGCCATCGGCAGTATTATGGGCGCTCCCCGCATTCTTCAGGCCCTGGCCCGGGATAATATTCTCCCTTCTCCCCTACGGTGGTTGGGCCGGGGGGAAGGAGCAGAAGATGAACCCCGCCTCGGAACCCTATTTACGTTGGGCATTGCCTTGGCCGCCGTGGGCATTGGGGATTTGAATCTCCTGGCCCCCATTCTGACCATGTTTTTCTTGACCACTTACATGGTGTTAAACATTGCCGCCGGGGTCGAGGGCTTCTTACAAAGTCCTTCTTTCCGCCCTAGTTTTAAAGTTCATTGGGGCTTTTCCTTGGCGGGAGCAGTGGGCTGTATTGGGGTTATGTTTTTAATTAATATCACCGCCACCATTTTGGCCGCCGTGGTTGTTCTGGGAGTTTATTTATGGCTAGAACGGCAGGAACTGGCCTGCACCTGGGGAGATGTGCGCCAAGGTATGTGGATGACGTTGGTGCGGAGTGGGCTGATGAATATGACCACCATCCCCGATCCTAAAAATTGGCGACCTCACCTGTTGGTATTTGCGGGTAATCATCTTAAACGCTGGCATTTAGTTGAATTGGCGGCGACATTAACCCATAACCGTGGCCTAGTCTCAATTTTTAATATTTTGCCCCTTGATGTTAGCAATCCCCAGCGCCAGGATAACCTAACGGCGATCGCCCAAGCAGACCTAGACCAGGCCAATATCCAAGCGTTTTTTCGGGTTAAAACCGCCCCTGACCTCTATGAGGGTATGGAACAATTGGTGGAAACCTATGGCCTTGGCCCCCTGATTCCTAATACCGTACTAATTGGCCATCCCAATGAATTACAAATAGACCGCTATTGTCAATTTTTAACCTTCTGTCATCAGAGTCAGCGCAACGTGATTATTTTGCGGGACGGAACAAACCATCGGCGATCGGAAAAATTTCCCCTAGAAAGTGTCCTAGTTACCCCTGACAAACTTCACGCACCCAAACGGATCGATGTCTGGTGGGGCGGACTGCAATCTAATGGTGGCTTAATGCTGATTTTGGCCTATCTCCTCCGCAATAGTTGGCAGTGGCATAACACAGAAATTTGCCTGAAGCTAGTCGTACCGGATCTCAATGCCATGCAGTCAGCCGAGTCCAACTTGGTTGCCTTGGTTCAACGTTTACGCATCGGAGCCACACCTCAAATTATCAACGCTGAGGGTAAGCCCTTTGCTGACATTCTCTTGCAATCTTCCCAGGATGCAGACTTTGTTTTGCTTGGACTAGCTAGGCCCGATGACCCAATGTTTGCTGATTCTTCTGATAGTTCCTACGCAAACTATTATCAACAACTCCACGGGCGTACCCAGCATCTTCCCCCAACTCTCTTTGTTCTCGCATCAGAGGATTTGAATTTTGCCCAGTTACTCGAAAAAACTTAGGTTGGATTAATCTTCAGGTTACTCGAAAGCTTACATCAACAACTGAGCCAGCAAGCCTCCCAAGAAGGCATATCTTTGAATTAATACATTGTCTATGCGCTAACACGAAAAGTCACCCAAAAATATCTGATGGAACCCGTATTACCTGAAAGCAGGGAAGAACAACTGGCTTCATTTCTTAGTCTTGTCAACAATTTAGGCACAGCCACATCAGAAGATATTCAATTAGCTTTAGACTCACGGGAAACAGTAACTCCTGAAGAGGAATTAACCCCAGAAATTACGGCGAAATTTCAACAAAAAATAAGAGCAAACTCTTAATTGAGGGACTATGAAGACAAAAACATAGGCTTTTACCGAAAATAGGCAAAGGTACTACACAAATCATGCCCTCCTGTGAACCATCATAGTTTCGCTGGCCAAATGCGAATATAAAGATTAGTAAAGAAAATTTACGCCTAACTCCAACATCAATTCCAAGACTATCGGGACGACTGACCGACTAACATGGTTGTCTCTCGATCCAAATTAGCTAATGCCTCTTGGATTAAATCAACTTCCCGTGCTTCAAACAAAACCTCACCGCACTGGTCGCAAACCCAGGCAGGAATATTGTTCCAAGACACACGGTAACCATTTCGTTCAACAAAAAAAGGTGCAGTTCCCCGCCGCATTTTGGCTCTACAACACCAGCATTTCATTGTTGAATCCTCCTTCTTAATCCATCACTTATATTCAAGAACAGAGACCATCAGTAGGAGTTAGGCATGATGCAACATATAGCTATGGCTTCTTGACAGCCATCATAGATTCGCTGGCCAAATGCAAATATAAAGATTAGTAAAGAAAATTGACGCCTAACTCCAGCCTAACTCCAACATCAATTGCAAGACTATCGGGACGACTGGCCGACTAACATGGTTGTCTCCCGATCCAAACCCGCCAATGCTGATTGGCTTAGGTCAACCTCCCGTGTTCAATTTAGCAATTATCGATTTCTCTCTGAATTGTTTCAAGCTGGGATAACAATTTGGGAATATTGTCCCGAATAATGCTCCAGACGGTATCGTTATCAATGCCCAAATAGCCGTGAATAAGACGATTGCGGGTGGCAATAATCTGTCGCCAGGGGACCTCTGGGTGCGTAGCTCGTATCTCGTTAGGAATATGGGTGGCCGCCTCGCCAATTAGTTCTAAGTTTCGTAGAGTAGCATCATAGTTCATTTCGCTGGCGATAAAGGTTTCCTGATCTATTCCTGTGGTGTAGGCCAGCACCTTTCTAGCAAAGCAAATCATGTCATCAATGTAGAAATGCCATTCCCGGTTAGGAAATTTAGACATCTATTTTTTCCTGTTCGATGTAGGGGCGTAATTCTGGTCTGAGGGCCTTTTCTGTTACTAAGTCCACGGCACAACCTAATAAGTCTTCTAGATAAAACTGGACTCCGAAATACCGGTGGGATGTGGCAGGCCCATCAAAGCTGACGAGAATATCTACATCACTATGGAGACCAGCTTCATCCCTTGCGGTGGAACCAAACAGTGCCAACTGGGTAACACCAAAACGAGATTGTAAATCTGGCTTACTTTGATTCAGTAATTGCAGGACAGATTGGCGTTTCATTGTACATAGATAACTTTACCCACTGAGGAACTATTCCACTAATCCCAATACCCATTGCACCAGGGTTCGTACCGGATAACCCGTGGCACCGGCATTGTGTACTCCATTTTGTTTATCCGTCCATACCGGGCCCGCAATGTCCAAATGGGCCCAGGGAGTTTCCTTGATGAACTGTTGCAAAAATAGCGCCGCCGTAATGGAACCACCAGCCCGAGGCCCCGTATTTTTCATATCAGCAATGGGGGATTTGAGGCCTTCAAAATATTTGGCTTCCATGGGCATTTGCCAGAACTTTTCCCCCGCCTTATCCGCCGCCGTTTTCAGTTGATCGGCCAACTCCTGATCGGGACTCCACAAACCCCCAATGTCATCCCCTAGGGCCACAATGCAAGCTCCGGTTAAGGTGGCCAGATCAACGATCGCCTCTACGCCTAATTTTTCTGCAAATACCAGGGCATCGGCCAGGGTGAGACGACCTTCCGCATCGGTGTTATTCACCTCAATGGTTTTGCCGTTGGACGCAGTGAGAATATCCCCTGGGTGCATCGCCTTACCGCTGATCATATTCTCCGTGGCGGCACAGATGAAATGCACTTCCACATTGGGCTTTAACTGGGCGATCGCCTTGGCCGCCCCCAGGGTAGCACCGCCGCCCCCCATATCCATTTTCATCGTTTCAATACCACTGCCGGCCCCTTTAATGTTCAAACCGCCGGAGTCAAAGGTCAGACTTTTCCCGACAATGGCCAGCTTTTTGGTCGGGTTAGCAGGGCGATAGGTGAGGTGGATAAATTGGGGTGGTAAATCGGAGGCTTTTGCCACCCCCAGAAATGCCCCCATGCCCAGGGCTTCGCATTCCGACTGCCCCAGCACTTCCAACTCCAAGCCATAGGTTTGGGCTAAGTCGGTGGCAATTTCCGTAAAAGTTAGGGGGGTGACTTCGTTGGCCGGGGCTGCCACCATTTCCCGGGCCAGAATGACCCCAGAGACAATTTTTTCCGCCTTGCTAATGGCCATTGTCTGCTCCCCTAGCCCTAACAATTCCACTGTGGTGAGCTTAATTTCCTTATCTTCAGGATCGGATTTGAAACGATTGTCCTGATGCAGGGCTAACAAAATTCCTTCCGTTAAAATTGCTGCTGTGGCCGCTGGATCATGCTCCCGTTGGGGCAAACTAATCCCCAGGGTTTTAACCTTTTCCGCCTTGGCTAACCGGGCGATCGCCGCCGCCCCATCTCCTAAAACCTGGCTGTTAAATTTTTCGATTTCCCCCAGTCCCACCAGGATTAGCTTTTTAACTGGGGTTTTACTGCCCACCCGGGCCACTAACTTTTGTCCCGCTTTACCTTTGAACTCCTTTTCCTCTATTAATTCCCGCAACACTCCCTCCAGGCGATCGTCCAATTGGGCCAGATCACCGCTGATTTCCGTCGCATTTTCAAAAAATCCTAGGGCCAGGGCATCCCCCTGCCAAGTCAAAGCTGTGTAGTCGGTTCCACGGATCTGCATCACTGTTTGTTTCTCTGTTGAGGGATTGTCCGCCCTCTATTTTGCCACACTCCCATAACGGCTGGCGATCGGGGTAGTCAATACCACGGCGAGGGGATTTAACCAAAGAGCTTGTCAAGGGTGATACTTCTTGGTATGTTGTTAATGCACTAAAAAAGCCGGGATAGCTCAGTTGGTAGAGCAGTGGACTGAAAATCCTCGTGTCGGCGGTTCAAGTCCGCCTCCTGGCATCGTTAAACGCTAGATATATCAAGGGTTACAACCCCTAAACACCATCGGTGGATTATGGCAAAACTGACATATGACATAAACTGCCATAAAACTGCCATAAATTAGTCTTGCTCATCGTCATAATGGCGATACTTGGCCCGCAGACCATAGGCTGTTCCGGCCATGGTGATAAAGTTGGTGGCCATGGCGATGGCCTCTGCTCTTGACTGTTTTTCAGAAATGAAAATGGCGATCGCCCCCAATAGAAAGCCAGCGCCCAAAGTTACTAAGGGGAACAGATCATCATCGATTTTCACAGATATTTCCTCGCTAATTGGGCGATCGCCCCAGCCCGATCCATCCCATTCACCACCCGACGGGCATTATAAAAATCCGATTTGGAGGCGTTGACAAACTCCGGCAAACTGCGGCCGGTAAATTTGCCGTGCCTCATCCCATGAACCAGGATGAACAACGCAACATTAGGTTCACAAGCCAATTCTGGTTTATTGACCAGATCGATACCCAGGATTTTTCCATAGCGGGCATAGTTGCTTTTCCAAGTGAGCTGTACGAATCCTCTGCCGTAGTAAGTTTTGCCGGTCTGGGGGTCGGGCCTGCCGTAGCTTCTCCCTTTCCCTTTGCCGTACTCCTCCAAAGGGCGAAAAGTTGAAGCTGTCTCATGCTGAGTAGTTGCCAAGACATAAGCTTGCTGGTTTCTGTGAATAAGCCCGTGCTGGTTACATTCCCAGCGAATAGCGTCAATTACGCCTTGTTTAGTGCTGAAATCGTGGTATCTGCCCTCTTCCTGCTTTTTAACCGCCGCCTTTAGGGCTGAATAACTGCTGGGGCCAATCAAATCAATTTGGTCGGGGTCATGGAGGTGAACTGATTCTTTAAACTGTGCCCAAGCTTCTATCGTCCGTGGGCCCAGATCTCCATCCAACGGCCCTGGGGAAAATTTTGCCGCCAATAGCCATTTTTGCAGTTGGAGCAAATCTGATTGGGTCAGTTTGTCCAAGGTGACGGGCTGAACAATCGGATAAATTGAATTGATCATTTCAGCGTCTCCTTTAAATCCTGCAAGTCTTCCAACAGGCTTTGGAGCTTGACCTCCACTGTGGTCTGGCGTTGTTCATAAGCTCTGGTGAGATTGTTAATTTGGATCGAAAACCCAATTACTCCAATCACCACAGTAACCACCGTTGCCATTAGTGAAGTTTTTACCCACTCATCGCTTTGGCGATGGTGTTCTTGTTGGTTTTCTCCCATGACTAGCTCGTGGCGATGTTTACTTCTAAAGTTTGGGTGTCAGGATTAACCAATACTTCGTACTCAATTGAGTAGTTTTCTCTGATTAATCGGAGGAAAGGTAGATCAGAACTGGTTATTCCTGCGGTGGGGTTCCCTGCGTCGTAATATTCCTGGGGAACGCTTAGTCCCGTCGGTCTAACTGCCAAAGGATCAGTTCTTCTGGTTATGGCACTGGCGGTGGAAGCCGTTCTAATGCCAATGCGGTGGATTAGAAACACGATTAAAGCCGCTACCCATTCCCGGCCATCGTCAGAAACAGAGCTGGGAACAGTCCCCCCGTAACTGGTGATTACACTATTGGGGATGATTACCCCAGGAGCAGAAACCGCCCCTTCACTGGCCACTAAGGCGGATGCTGGCCAAATATCCTCAACGGTGATTTTTCCAGCCCCCAAATTACTCCCAAAGGTAGGAGCAGGGGGAAGACGCACAGAACCATCCCGAATATCGAGCATTCGCAGTATTCCAAAGGTCACCCCCTCGGTAAATTTATTAATTCCCACTCCAAACGGTTGCAATTTGGTTGGTTCAGGAAAACCTAATGGAGTGGTTTCCATCATTGCTTCGTAAAGGGAGTTTAAAAGGGCATAGGCAAGCTTGCCTTCTAAAATTGCTCCCGTATCAGACAATTCTGACGATTCCAGCCCAATCAAGTCATCGGCTCCAATCCATAGCCCTGATGGAACAGCATTCCCAACCCCTGCGCCCACCGATGCGGGGAAAACTGAAAGGTAATTAATCATAAAAAATCAGCAACGTTTCAAAGGGAATAAATTAGAGCCACGCTTCAAAGGGGCCAGCTTAGAAATTTGAAATTTCCAAGCTGTCCATAGTGCTATTAAGTGGTTAATTAGGCAGGTTCGGCCAACACTTGATATGTGCTAGTGGGAATTTGAACAGCAATAGAAACTCCAAAATCTACCCGTCGGGTAGTGTCCCCGGTAATTGCTTCCCCACGGGTAATTTCCATGCGGGCCGACGGAGTGGGGAGAGTGGTGTAGTTCACATGGAGAGCACTAAGGAGGGAAAGCATAACTTCCCGCCCATCTCCAGTAGCTGGATCTGCTTCCATAGCGGTTAATCCTTCCAAAGCAGAAAGAGGGATTGCAATGCTTGTTGCTGTGGGGTTGTCCGTGGTTTCAAGTAGTTCAAAACCGGGAAACAAATCAGTTGGTAACGGCTTAGCCATTTGTATTTTCCTCTGTTGCAGTTAAAACAATTACGATATTGCCTGACCCTCCGGCATTTATAACTCTGGCGGGAATTCCGTCTAAAGCTGATAAAACATCGGCGGGCAAATTTGTTTGAGCTAGCCCTTCCAGGCTTACTGCCCAGGCTTCATCCTGTACTGTCCCTATCCTACGCCATGCTCGTTTTAAAGTTTTCTTAACTTGAAAATGGCGAATAATGGTGGGATTGATCAGAACTTCCTCTGGGGTGTAAAGATTAATTATTTGCGGTGATTCCGAGAAATAAAAACGCCTCCAAGGGGAATAGTTAAGGTTGCCTACATCGTAAACCACTCGCAAATGTCCATAACTAATAATTTTATCGGGGTTGGCTCCAAGTCCGGTAATTCTAATAATTGAATTGCCATCATTGGACGCAAAGGGAAATTCTGTCCATTGGTCAAACCGTGGCGTTACTGTCCCTTTATAAATCCATTCCCCGGCATAATCAGTAGTCATTTACCATTCCTCTAGTTCCCAGTCTTCGGGTTCTCCGTAGGTTTGCATCATTAAGTCGTATTCCCCCCCATAAAGAAAGTCCTCTAATTCCCGATCGCCAGTGATGGATCTAGGGATGCCATCGGCTCCCACCACATAACAAAAATTGTTGTCGGTGGGCTTAACGTCGGGCGGGGGGGAAGTGTAAAG
The DNA here is from genome assembly GCF_015207725.1 of Synechocystis sp. LEGE 06083. NCBI lineage: Bacteria > Bacillati > Cyanobacteriota > Cyanophyceae > Synechococcales > Merismopediaceae > Synechocystis > Synechocystis sp. LEGE 06083. The sequence goes on along the minus strand of NZ_JADEWJ010000005.1, from coordinate 22,126 downwards.
AATTTCGTCAAATCCAGGATCCCCAGGAATGAGAATTAGTCCGGGCATGGCATTAAGTGAGGGTAGCGAGTCCTCTTTCTGCTCTGGTAATTTTCCAACCGTTAGCCACGGCATTGCCCAGCTTGGCAGGGGAACAAGGCAAAGTCCGAGACTCTTTAGTCACTAGGGGGATTTTTACGCCTTTGGGAGCCCGTGCCGTTTTGGAAAGGGTGACTGGCCCCACGTTGGCAATCCAACCTAGCATTGCTCCGTTTTCTGCTGTGGCATCAATTAAGGGAACGTAATAGGCAAAATATAGGTTGTTAGTGGTGCTAACTACTATTTCCTTGCTCTTTTTCGTTATTCCTAATACAAGCGGAAAAATGGGGCGTTTTAATTTCCAACCGGCTCCAATGGCTCTGGCGATCGCCTGACGAGTAAACCCGTCGCCATAGGCAGTAACACTGCGTTGCACACCACTGGAAATTTTCTTGGTAAATTGTGCCGGTCTTGGAGCATCGGGGGAGAAAACTACTAACCCCAATCCTTGAGTAACGGGCTTTTGTCCTATAGCCGTAGCATCGCCTTGGGAAATTCCAGGAATGGCAGTTATGTCTGTGCCCTTGAATCCGTAATGAAGATTTTGATTGACACGGACTGCCCGAATTACCTTTGTGCGTCCTCTGGAGGCGATCGGCATAGCTATTACTCAGCGGCCGCTACTGCTTCAAACCCTGATTCTGGTCGCACCAATTTCCAGCCCGCTTGAATAGCATCAGCAATTTTATTGCTAGCCACGGGGAGCGTTTTGGTGAAATTGTCACCAACTTGAGCCACAAGGGCCAATTTTGCCCCCTGGGGAGCAGAAACTAACTTGTCCAAATTTCCACTGGACATAGTTACATCCCAGCCCAACAAGCCCGCGTTCCCCGCGTCACTGTTAGGCACAAACCGTTTTACCAACAAGCCGTTACTGACAGGCACGGCGATCGCCGTTTGCGTCCGAGTATTGCCAAAGGAAGTCCGACGTACTCCTTTACTCATTTTCCAGCCCGCACCAGCGGCCCGGTTTACAGCCCCAGCGGTACTGCCATCACCGTAGGCAGTAACACTGCTTTGTACACCTGATGGAATCTTTTTGCGAAACTGAGCAGGCTTGGGCGATCGGGGAGAGAAAACCACCAATCCATTAACCCCAGCCAACGGGACTTGCCCAATTGCGGTTAAATCGGCCCCAGAAACCCCTGGAATAGCGGATAAATCCGAAGTCAAAAATCCATAAGTTAGGGTCGGATTGATTTTGACGGCCATGGGCACATCACGTTTGCGCCCCCTGGTTGATAACGGCATAGGGTTACCTACATCTATTTGAGTTAATAAGGCGATCCTAGCCAGTCAGACCCCGTACTATGCGCAAATTGGAGATAATTGGAGATCGTACAACCCCTAGGGGTTACATGATGGTTCTGCCCCATGACATTATCTAGCCTTGTACCAATCTACGCCCGCAGTTCCCGCAAGACTCGCCTTTGTATGCGCCGCAAAAAATGGCGTTATGGAAAGATATACGTCTATGAACCGCGCAAAGACCTAATTAGGAACGTGGCCCGGGAATTTGGTTGGTCAGAGCAAAAGGTACGCACCGAAATTGAAAGGGAGAGATTCTGGCTGTTAGCTAACCCCTGGTTCCCCCTTGATTTAAAAAAGGGAGAATAATTGAATTTTGCGAGCTTATCCGTCTGCCCCCGGCGACCTAAACAATTCTGCAACTAACTCTGAATATCCGGCTGGTTGAGCGTCTGTCCACAGAGGAATAAGGGAAGTTTTGCGCCGCTGGTAAACCCCTGACAGAGTTGCTGTCCCTGCTTCTTCATTGATTACTTTTTGCTGGTTCAGGATGGTAAACCCGTAGGGGTAAATTCTTGTTGGTTTTTTTCGCAAAGCATCTAGTCTTTTCCTTGCGCCTTCCCTACGCTCTCTAACTGAAGTAATTCCTATAATTTCTTGGTTACTAAATACGGCTAGTTTGGCTACCATGTCTAGCCCCTCGTCCTCTGATGCCGTATAAACGCTTATTTCTCGGCCCCCATCTAAACGAGCACTTGTTTTCCATTCTCCCCACATATAACCATTTATTCCTCCTACTGCTGATTTAATTTCATTCCAGCCCAGCTTCTCCCGTCTCACATCTGGAATAGTGATTTGGACTCGTTTAGCTCCACTTAAAACCCCTTCGCGATCGCTCAAAATTACTCGGAGCATAATCGGCAAGGGAGATCCGGTTATATTCTGTCTCACAGGTTCCCCTACCCACATCCCCAGATCACGTTCCTCTAGTAATTGGTGCTGGGCCAAGGTCTGGACAATGGTGGGCTTAATCAATTCTGCTGGCCCGGCAATAATTATTTTTTCTTCTTCATAGTCTCGATTGGGTGTAATCTCTACAAATTCTTGATCGCCTAACAATGTGGTTTGGCTAAGCTTCTGTTCCAGCATGTATTGGTCAGCAGTGTTAGCTATTACATAGAAAGCTTCCGAGCAACTATCAAAAAATTCTTCAATTAATTCCTCGGTAAAATTTTCGATAGCTGGGTTTTTGATTGATTCAATCCAATTATCTAAAGCAAGGGCAAAAGTCCAGGGCTTAGTTCCTTTCTCGCCCCACTCCTTAACTCTGCTGGCGTTAATTCCTAATGCATCTCGGAATACTTTTCCTCTTCCATCAGGGTCTAACAGAATTTCTTTTAATAATCTCCGCCCATTTTTGTAGGAAACGATTAGGGTTTGGCGAAAAACTAGTTGGGCCGACTGTTGAACCAGCATCCGCAAGTTATTTACAAGTTCACTAAGGGCCTCTTCTCCCACCTCTTTCAGCACTCGCAACGCCAGGAGCTTATTAAATTTCATCATGATCAACCCAGGCCCCGCCCCGCAAACTGCCCACCCCACTGCATTCCCAATAGTTCCCCCAAGGGTTCCCGCTAACATGGTCATGTAAGTTGCATACTGTTGATCCAACTCTGCATCAGTGGCATTCCAGTTAAAGTTCCAGAGGTATCGCACCCCCATTTGAACCTGGGTCATAATGCTGGTGAATGTCCATCGAAGCCCGCCGCCAATGGCATTAAGGAGAAAGCCAGAAACTCCTGCCCCAAGCTTGTTAACTTTGTTGAAAATTCTGACTAGCACGTTTCCGTCTTCGTCTTCATTTTGAGTTTTTGCGCCGCCGATCGCCCGAATACCATCTAGGGTTCTGGTGGCCAGGGTGCGAATTTTGCCAGAATTTAAGTTGCTTAAGGACAGGTTAAGGCTACTCATTTAATTAAGTAATTAAGCTGAATCTGTAGTTTGGGAACCCAATCGTTTAATTCGTGGGCGTTGTCCCAATTCTCGCCCATAGGGTTTCGTTTGTCCCTCTGCGGCCCAGGCTCCCTGGCCAATAAATCCCCATTCCACATCTTCTAAGAAGCGGTCAAAATCGTCTTTTTCCTTGGGCTGATCTGAATTGCCGTCGTTATTTTTGTCTGGATCTTTGGGAGTGATGCCCATTTCTTTGGCAAAATCTTTTAAGCGAGAAAGCAGCTGCCCATCGCTTTTTCCAATGCCTTCAGTTAAAGCGGCTTTCACAATGGCATGAATTTCTTTGATTAGCTCAAATTTGGCTTCAAAAGTTAACTTGTCGCTAAATTGAGGCATAGCCGTGGGCACTTCCGTTGGTTTAAGAAGCTGTTGCCAACTAATAGGCTGACTTTCCTTTGTTTGCAACAAAGGATTGTAGGTGTACTCAACGTTTTGTGTCACATCCTTAGATTCAAAGCCCAGATAATCTGCCACCGCTTCAATCCAAGCATTAGCGTTGACTGCCACCGCTTTTGTACTGCCTATTTCGGTCATTGTACGAGTGAGCATTTCCACCGCTAAATCGTTAGTGGTTTTCTCTGCTAGATTAATCCCTAATATTTCGGCGATCGCCTCAGCTAAATTTGGAACCTTAACGGTTTTAACAATTAATCCGTTACTTCTCCGATAACTAACCATTTTGTCATTTCGGAGATAGAAGGGCAAATCGGAAACGCCAGGAGGGGGACTACTTTCCCACTTTTTAAATTCGTCATCCATGTCTAGCAAGTCATTTTCGGCAATCTCCATGGTGATGGGAAATTTGCCGATCAACTCATCCAGGACTTTTGTCAACCACAACAGCAATTGAGGAATGGATTCGATTTTTTGATATATTGCCTCATCGCTTTTGCCCTTAATATCTTCCGGCTCCAATAGCAAGCTAATCGGAACCTGGAAAGGAAATTGATCGGTTGCCAGTGCCCTTTGAATTTGCTTAATTCCTCCGCCACTATTTTCCAAGACAATCCGAGGTGAATTTTCTAAGTCTTGCATTAGCCGAGAAATGCTTGTTGCCAATCCAGCCCCGCCCACTCCGGAATCTACTTCGGCTTGCCATTCGTAATAATTGCGCTGATTAACAGCAGATATGGGGCTAATATTTAGAGCCTGATAGGTTGTCCCTCTGGGAATCATAGAAAGAGCATTGCGGCTTCTAATCCACATATTGGCAAAAGCATCAGCAGGGGCCTGGATGCCGTACATTAACGCCACACCCTGGTTATAAGCCCGCAGATCCACTGCCCACAGCAATGCGCCTTGATCATAAAAATCCCCAACTTGAGGCCCTGGATTTGGTGCTCCGCCATTTTTTGCTATCCACCATGCAAAAGCATCAGAAGAAGCCTGAAGGGCCACTTGAGATTCGCCTGCTTCCACCATGTAATCCCATTCAGGCATTTCCAAGGGAGCTTCAGAATGGTTATCTACCATCAGCCGCCCAAACTGAAAAAGTCCTTTAACTGCCGTTGGTTGGTGTACTTCTGGTTTTTTTCGCAGTTGATTGTAAAGCCATGGCCCAGGAAGCCACTGCCACCAATTTGGAAATCCTGCCTGCGGTTGAATATAGGCTTCCTGAACGGTTGCTGTTGTTCGTATGGTGGGCGGGGGATAAAAATTCTTCCCTGGGGAGGGTGCTACTGGAGCCGGTGGCAAGGGAACTTGGTATTCTGTGTCTCCCACTGGTACATAAGCTTTAGGGGGACGGTATTGATTGGTTTTTTGCCGTTCCGCATCTTCAATGGCCCGCCTCTCTTCGTCGGCGGTGATTAATTGCGGAGTGAAAAAATCAGCAATTGAATTGCCAAGTTTCCAGCCCCAAAGAAAAGGATTAAGTCCCATGTTTTTTACCTGTAAATTTAAGCACTTGCGCCGCCAACGTCTGGATCAGGTTCTGCCCCTGGCTCCGGTGATGGTGCAGAATTATCTTCTCGAAAAGCAATTGAGGCCCCCACTACTCTGCTTAAATTGATTAAAACTAGCCCGATCAGACTCGCTAAAGTGGGGGATTTTTCGTCTAATTCAGGGCACGGCATCACTCCCCCCTCTTCCCCAAGAGCAGAAGGGGAGACTCCCTTAACTGCGGCAACGTGGCAGGGCAACCCCAAAGCTCTAAGAATTTCCTGCAACAAGAAAACAGATTTTATGCTCTGATTTTGTAGCTCGTTAATGCTTTTGGAGTGGGAACCCAACATATAGAGGCAATCTGCCAAACATTCCCCTATGCTGTCGTAATACACGATCCCAGTTCCATCAATCTTGGGAACCATAAGGTCTCCACCGCCCCAATACTTGGTCAAATCATCCTGAATGGTGTCAAAAATGCCTCCGATATGAGGAACCCGCATTGCGCCCCCGGGGGAAGTGCTGGCAACTTGCAAATTACCTTGTTCATCGGTGGTGGTGGTAACTTGCCGGGCCCGAACTTCAAACAAAGCATCACAGACCATTCTTTGCCCGTAAGCGTCGTTGACTTCACGGACGGCGAATTGCCCGTTCCTTAGACTTTGATTGGCGTTAATTGTGGCAATGTAATCCGCATCAACCCAGTTAGATTCTGGCTGGGGAATGTTTTTGCCGTCTTCATTGAAAGCGATGCCAGTGGCATAGGCCAGAGTTTCCAGGTATCTCCCCAAGTTGTTAAATCGTTTTTTCTCTGGGTCGCTGGGGTGGACTCCATAGCGATCGGCCTCCAATGCCGCATGAATTTCTTTAATTCTTGGGGAATCTGTCATCATTATTTCCTCTAAATAAGAAGATTCACTTTCTAATTCACTTTCTAAAAATTCTACTATTTCATCAAAACTAACAGTGTCTTGTTGAGAATCATAAGAATCTAAAGGCGTATAAGTAATTGAATGCAAATCCATGGGGCCTAAAAATAATGCGTATCCTGTCCCTGGGTGTAAAGCCAAGCTTTTGCTGGGGGGATAACTGGCATCAGGATATTTTGGAAGTGGTATAGGGTTTGCAATGTTCGCTGTTGTATAGGCAATAGGTTTATTCCTGTTTACGTCTACCTGTTTAGGCATTGGTTTTTCAGCAATCGACCCATATTCAGGTTTTAGCAGTGGTGGAAAGCCTAAATCTTCTAATTCCAATACTTGCCCCCAAGGATTATTGTTTGCAAATAACAATCCTGCATAATGAAAAGCACTGTTACGCTGTGCAAATTTTACTTCTAACAAACGACCATCAGCACCTTGTCTAGGTATGGGCACTAACATTCCAAACCTAGCTCCCACAATTGTAGTTAAATTAATATCAAAGCTTTCTACCCAAGCCGCTAGCCTGGAAGACATAGCAGAATAAAGAAAATCATTAGATTCTTCTTCCTTCAATTTTCCATTGGTTATCACCAAGGAAAAGTTAGCCATATCTATCGGCACTGTAAAGATATATTCTTTTTCTTCGTCAGTAGGATTGCTAACACTAAAAGACCTTCTTTCAAAAATCCTTAATGATGCTTGTGAGTTAACACCTGTTTTTCCAGGTAATTTATCGTTGGGAGCATCAACGGGAATACTTGTTTCTTTACTTATAGTCAACCAAGTAAGGTATAGCGTTTTGTTTGGTTCAATGATTAGTTCTATTTCTTCTGGTTCTTCTAAGGGGAAAGGTTGAGGGTTAGATACAATTGGCGGTGCCACGGTTAGTGCTTCAAGGTTTTCACCAAAAGCAGTATGGAGTAGTACCCCAGCGGGGGCACTAACATTGCCAAAGTTTACATGGCGTTCTACTGATATTTCTTCGGCAAAAGCATAAGCCTTTTCTGCCCAGCCATTACACCACGGCAAATCATGGGGAACATAGCGGTCTATTACGTTCCAGCCGTTAACTATGAATCTAGGACTATAAAAATTTGTATGATGCATACTCAGCAAATCGTGAGTTTGCCAATTATCTAAGACAAATAACGCTGGCTTAACTTCAAAATTTATAGGGTCAAATTCAATAGTCATTTGTGAACAAGTTAGGGGAATGGATTAAGGGAATTTGGCACAATGCGGTCAATAAAACAGATGGAATCCCCGAAAATGCCATGGCTTTCTAGGGCACCCAATAGTCCCAATACTTGCCCACTTATTTTTTGGGCAAAGAGTATGTCATAGGTTTGGTCTGGGTCGAGGAATTGCATTATGCGTAGCGCCCTCCAGTTGCTTCTGTTCCTGCGCTACTCCCCGGTAAATAGCCTGTCGATTGCCCAAAGGTATTAATTACAGCGTTAGTTGACACATTGTACTTTTGCCCCGTCGCTGAACCAGTAAAAGTATTTAGGTAAAGAATTAATGTACCAGTTGTGTTAGCTAGAGCAAATGAAGAAATTGCTGGCGCACCAATCAAAGTGATTGTATTACCAATTGACATTATTTCTGCGGTTGCTCCTTGAGGACTAAAGTGTGCGTAAGCCCCTCCTGTTATTGAGTAATTACCTTCAATTAATATTTTCCCTCCGTCACTCCACAAGTGGCGATTAAAAGCGCCATGATTACCAAAGTCTATATTTGCGATTTTGACTACCCCATAACGAGATCTAATACCAGCTTTATCGGTCGCTGATGTGTTGGTGAGCTTAAATCCTTTGATAGTATATTTTTGAGACTCACTAAAAATACAGTCATCCGTAGAACTAGTTATTAATACATTGGATGGGGTTGTTGTATCCCCTTGTAAAATAATCTTTCCGTTACCTAACGAATCTTTTAATATCAATGACTCGTTGTATGTGCCATTTCCGACTTGTACCAATACTTCATTAAGACCATCATCCAAACTTGCTGCTATGTTGATCGCCTTTTGGATAGTGCGAAAAGCACTGCCAGCGGTATTGGTAAGACCATTATTGCTATCATTTCCATCAGTTCTTACGTAATAAGTTCGATTTGCGGTCAGCAATTCACGACCACCGCCAGATCCGCCGCCGCCAACACCGATCGCCTCTACGATGCCGTTCTCATCTTTTTTGTAGATCAGCCCATCCAGAGCAGAAGCCCAGATTATGAGCTTGTCTGGGTCTGGGGTAGCTGGTTCTGACACCAAATCAAGGATTAAAGCCCCGGCCGCCGACACTGAACCGGCTGGCCCGGGAACGGTAGAATCTGCCCCCGGTGGCCCGGCTGGCCCTGGTTCCCCTTGCGGCCCTGGTGGCCCGGGAACGGTAGAATCTGCCCCCGGTGGCCCGGCTGGCCCTGGTTCCCCTTGCGGCCCTGGTGGCCCCGGAACGGTGGAATCTGCCCCCGGTGGCCCGGCTGGCCCCGGTTCTCCCTTCAAACTTTCCAGCCATTCTGCCCTGGTACCCAGATAACCTTCCGCCTGGGCAATAAAAAAAGCATCCTGGGCGATCGCCGCCACTGCCCCAGAATTTAATGCCACATATTGACCGGCCACCCGTTGCACTCCGGCAACCAATTGGAATCCCGATAACCCTAATGCTTGGCGATCGGCTGGTAGCTGACAATTGATCCGTAATTGTCCGTCCCCATAGCGGGGGTCAATTTGAATATAGTCCCGGCTGTCGGGATGGAGAGAAGCGGATAGGGTGAGCAATGCCCAGGTTAATAACTGTTCTGCCGTGGTGAACGCTTCTGGGATGGTCAAGGCTGACAGGGCCGGTTCCAGTTCCAGGCTGGGGGGAGTAGTGGGGAAAGTGGGAGCCGATCCGGTCAAAAACGGCAAAACATTAGAGAGCAGCTCCCCGCCATCGTCTCCATAATCCCCTTCCAAATTGAAGCGACAGGAAAAATTAATGGTGCTTTTTTCTTCTTGCTCCTGGGTTTCCTGGTTGAATAATCGCCGCTGTTGGAGAGTAACGGCGATCGCTTCACTAACCGCTGAAGTGCTGGGAAGATTACCCAACAATTGGGAAAAGTGTAGTCCCAGGGCCACGATTAACCTTTCTAGGGAATCAATATTTGCATCAGCTAGGGCCTGGGCGGTGGGAATTGCAACCATGGGGGAAACCTAAACACTAAATCAAGTGTAATTGGTTGCCGTATCACACTACCAGTGGGGGCTTTTAAGTTTGTGGGGAAATTTCTATGATTAGGAATTACCACTCCCGAAAATTATGTTTATTCCCGGCTGGAAAGACTTACTAAAAGCCCTTTGGGTAACCCTTCTACTTGCGGCATGGACAGTATTCTTACGGGTGGGAGCAGTATTTTCTGTCTTCACCTACTTTTTCACCCATCAAGATTGGTTATTTTTAGGGCTAATGGCTTTTTTGGTGTTGGGACTTCCTCCAATTATGGTGGCTTCAATTCACCATTTCTTTTTTGGAAAGCGGGCTTCATGGCTTCCGGCTTGGATTCCCACTGGGCCCAGTTGGTGGGAGGCGTTTTGGATCTGCTTAGCTGGGGCAATGGGAATAATTCTGGTCACCTTTGCCATGTTGATGGTAATGGGATTTGTCGCTCTAATAACTGACTATTCCTTTTTTGATGTTCCTGTGGAAGAAATTTCTGAAAATCCCTATGTTTCGGGGGGATTAGGGATTATTTGGTTTTGGACGGTTGCCATAATCCTGAAGCTCCAACGGTGGAGCAACCGGGCCAAAGAAAAACCCCCAGCGGCAACTGAGGGTAAATAGCTTTAGAACTATTCGATTAGAAGCCAAATTTAAAAACTGCCGCTATGGTTGCTCCCATAATTGTCAGAATCAAAACCCAGATTTGCTTATTCTTACTGTCTTCAAGCTGAGACACTCGGGAATCTAAAGAGTCTAGCTTAACCAGTATCCTGGCTTGAGAAGCCCTCAGCTCGGTCAGATTGGCAAGGATCTCTTTTAGGTCTGTCTCAATAGTGGCCATAATTTTTAAGGGTTAGGGAAGATGCCAAAGAATTTAGCGGCCCCAGCTATCAAAGCCACAATCAAAGCGGTCACAACGCCACGGTTAAGGAATTCTTGATTCTCTACACGTTTGCCGATGCCTGAGGTTTTCTCATCAAGGGTTTTGATTTGCCCCGATAGCTTTTCATCAACAGATTTGATTTGCCCTGATAGCTTTTCATCTAGGGAGCGGATCTCCCCCTTTATCTCAGCCTGAGAAACCTTGATTTCTGTCAGGGAAGCTTCCATACGCTCAAAGCGCTGGTCAATACGCTCAAAGCGTTGGTCAATCTTGGCAAATTCCTGCTTGAACTCCCCAAGGATCTCTTTTAGGTCTGTCTCAATGGTCGCCATAGCTTACTCATGCTCCGTGGTCTGGTCAGGGTAGGACATAATCAAGTCTTCTAATTCCATGCCTTCTTTTAGGGCAAGCATGGCAAACCGTACCCCAGCCAGAAAGTCACGGGCTGAGGACTTGCCATTCTCCCAATCGCTGATGGTTTTTTGTCTAACGCCAAGGGCTTTTGCCACCGTGGTTTGGGTGTAATTGTTCTTTTGCCTAAATTCTCTCAGCACTTTTGAATATTTGGGCTTGACTTGCTTACTATATTCCATTTTAATTTCTTTAGGCGCAAAACGCCTAAAACTCCTGGGTTGTACAGACTTGGGAGAAAAGCCAGAAGGCAGAGAGCACAAAGTTTTCCAGGCTTAACTCTCTGTCCCATGGCTACACAAAAAGCCCACTTATTTCTAAGCGGATAATTACATTATATTTTTCGCTGGGAATCTGTGGGAACCGCTCCGTTATCTCCTACTGCAATGGGGCACTGGCCCCTTTTTCCCTATGAACCTCCATTACTCACTTTTCCGCTGTCAGTTGCCCGACGGCGTGGTCAAGATTCTGAACCTAGATGCCATTGCCCAGATCACCATCTACCAGCAAAACAGGAACTTGCATTGGGTCAGTTGTTTAGATGGTGACGATTTCCAGATTGAGGCAAGCGAAGGTGATCGCCTTGTACAGGCCTGGTCAATCCACCAAACAGCCCAGTATGCCAGTTACCACGCTGGGGAGTTTATTCCCAATGGCATCCCAAGTTTTCCGCTAATTAAATCAGCCCTTTTGATTGATACCTATCTGGCTGATGCGGCCCACAACGCTCATTTAGTTCCTGAAGAAGAATAAGACACAAAAAAAGGGAGGGCTTTTACGCCTTCCCTTCCCCATAAACCACCGTTTTGCACTGCTGGTTTTGCAATCTTTTACCGTACACTTTACTTAGCGATAATTATACCATGCAAATCGATACGACACAACATTATTTGCAACTCAAAGCATTAGGTTATAAAGACGGCGAAACTGTATTTTACAGAGAGTTTCCCCCCAAGAGTGGTAAGGGTTCCGCCGTTAAAAAGCAAAGAACTTTACCCAGCATTTTACAGGAACAAAATGCCAATAAGGGGCTGTACTTTGTAGTAAATGGACAGGGGCAAACAGACAAGGAAATTTCCACCTGTAGAGCCTTCTTTGCTGAGTGGGATGATCGCCCATTAGAAGAGCAAGAGGAATTGTGGCAAGAAAAAGGATTCTTAGAGCCTACCTTTCAGGTTAGAACCAGAAAATCTATCCATTGTTATTGGGTTCTGAAGGAGCCAATCCCGGTGGAAGATTGGAAAATTCTTCAGGCTAATTTACTAAATTTTCTTGACGCTGACAGAACCTTGAAGAACCCTAGCAGGGTGCTCAGGGTCGCTGGCGGTTGGCATATCAAACCGGGGGAAGAGCCGGTTAAGTGCGAGCTGATCAACCCCACCGACAGAAAATTTACCCAAGCCGAAATCGAGCAAGCTTTGGCGGTGCAAGCTCCCCCCATGGTCAAGTTGCCACCGGCGCAACCAAAGAAACAACCATTGGCGATCGCCGGGGATAGCCCCTTAGATGATTTGGAAAGGGACAAGCAACTAGCCCTGGAAATTCTGGAATGTTTACCGCCAACGGTTAACGGCAGTGGAACCTATGGGGAATATAGGGAAATTGCCGTGGCCCTGAAAAATATTTTCAGTGAGCCGGAAGCGATCATGATGATGACCGCCCATTCTCCGGAGCGGAACTGGCACCAAATTATTCCCAGTAGTAACGGCGATTTTGGCATTGGCACTCTGGTTCACCATGCCAGGGCCATGGTTGGTTGGGATTATCCCCAATGGTGGAAAGATTCAATGAAATCGGAGGCCAAACCAGGGGCCAAAAAAGTTGAAGTTACCACCACCATCCCATTGCAGGAACCCAGAGTATATGACGACTGGGAAGGCATACCGGGCCAGGAGGGCAAAGGGGAATCCTACAAAGATCCGGCTGTTTCTTGGAAAGAAAAAGCTTACCTTGACTGCTTTTCGGATGCTGAATATATCAGCTTTGGGGATGAATCGAAGCTGTCCCTTTACCGCTACAACGGGCAATACTACGAAAAATTTAGCCGTGCTGAAGCTGAAGCTCTGTTAATTGAATGGGCCTACCAAAACCCGGTTAAAGGAAAAAATGGGAAATGGGTGGCCGCCCACCTATCCCCCACTTCGATCAATGGCGCTTACGAGTGGACGCTGAAACGGAAACGGGTCAAAGATGACCTAATTAATCCACCGGGGATAAACCTGGCCAACGGTCGGCTAATTATTCAATGGGACGGGGCAACCCCCAAAGCGGTAATAGAACCCCACAGCCCCAAAGTTTTCTATACCTATTGCTCCCCCGTCAAATATGACCCCAATGCCAACCCCGAAAACTGCGATCGCCTTCTGAGTTGTATCTCGCCGGCAGAGCAGACCATTTTCCTGCGATCCGTGGCTCTGGCGTTTGACCTGGAAAATTTCCGCCGCTTCACCGGCCGCCCCCGGGCTTTATTCCTAGAAGGGGTGGGGGAAAACGGTAAGGACTCCCTGCGGTTAGTGGTGGAACAAATTTTTGGCCAATTCATGGTGGATACCGCCCTGAACAATTTCTACCAATTTGAGCAAGGCCAAATCGGTGGCCTTGCAGACCTGGACGGGGCATTGGTGAGCTGGGCATCGGAAAACAGCGACCAATACAAAGTCGAAAAACTAAAATCCCTCTTCCGGCTAATTTCTGGGGAACAGGTCAAAATCAACCCCAAAGGCAGGGATGAACGCACCATCCGCCCCAATGCAGTCTTTTTCTTCAACGTCAACGAAGCCCCCCGCATGGATGGTTCCTTGAATGCCATGACCTCACGGTTTTGTGTGATTCGCTTCCAAAAATCCTTTAAGCGCAATCCCAACCCCGACGACGACCGGGAAATGAAAGCTGACCCCCGCTTCAAATACGATCCGCAGTGGGTGGAAGAAAATGTTTCCCCTGCTTTTCTGAATCGTGTTCTTGCCGAAATTCCGGCGATCGCCAAAGATGGCATTCCCTACGAAGGGCTGGATCATTACTTCCACGAAATTCGCAAAAAATCGAATCACCTCTGGGAATTTGTAGAGGAAGTCGGAATCGTCGAAGCCCAGGGCGAAAAAATTTACATATCTGATCTGTGGTTAATCCTGCGGGAATGGTATGAAGCCAATGGAACGTTAGAAGTAATTCAGCCTGAGACTGAGAAAGGACGACCTAAATTAATCTGGCACGAGCAATTAAAGCGTTTTGATCGTCCAATCAAGGGAGCAAACCAAATTTTCGATGCTTTCAGCCAATTATTCCCGAAAATCACCAAGCAACGGGAGACGGTTGATCGAAATAAAATCGGTAGCTTTTATCTTGCTGGGCTCAAACTAGATAAAACTGCTTCACTTGCTTCACACCCTTACTCTGAGGGGGTTACAGCTTCACTAACTGCTTCACTTTCCTTCACTTCCTCTTCACCAGAGAAAAAAGAAGAAGAAGAAGAAAGAGGAGGGCAAAAAATTAGTGAAGCAGTTAGTGAAGCAATTAGTGAAGCAGTTGACGGTCTGAAACCCTTGCCAGGCGGATGTGTGAAGCAAGTGAAGCAGTTTGAGGGGGTTTATACCCCTCCAGAAATTTCCAACGGGAAAAAAGTGGAATTAACCGACGTTCAAAAGGTGATTGGACGGGCGATAAAAGCCGAAATGGCTCGCTTAAAGTGGGATACGGTAGAAATGAAGCGTATTTGCCATGAAAGGTATGGCAAGGCAGGATTTATGGAGCTTGAAGAGTCAGAACAGCTTGATTTAATCAATTACATGGAGGGTTGGAATTAGTCATGGACATTAATCAGCAAATTGAAGAGATAGCAAAACTTCCCCTTAATTCTTTCAAGGGGATGGAAATGGAAGATCGGATCAATGGCACAAGTCAAATGGTTTCTGATTTAGAGAGATTGGCGATCGTCGATGGTTGTATTGCCGCCGCTTTTGCCTTAGACCTGATCAATGTGATCGCCAATCTTAATCCGGTGAATAACTCCGACTAGCTCCCAGATAATTTTTGTAGATTGTCCCCGGTGAGTTGCCCACATAACGGCTAACATCCGCCGGGGAATCCCCCGCCAAAATCCGCTCAGTGATAAAGGTATGGCGGGTTTGCTTGGGGTTCCGGTACTCAATCTCTGGGAATTCCGCTAAAACGCCAACCCAGGCCCGAGTGGCAAAGTGATTCCAACTTATGTATTCACCATCTGGGGATGGGAAAATAAGAGCAGTACTTATACAACCCCCCACAACGGCGATCGCCCTTTCATTGAGGATGATCGTCCGTTTTTTTTGAGTCTTGAGCCGGTGGGAAATTTCCCCATCGCTGTAAGTCCGTTGAAAGGTCAACTTATTGCCCCGCAAGTCTCCCCATTCCAGCGGTATCGCCTCCGAGGGCCGGCAACCAGTAGCAAAGAGAAAATCCACCAACCGCCCATAATGCCCATAGTGGGGACTGGAGTAAAAGCCCTGAATGATGGCCTCCTTTTCTAGGGGATTGAATGGGTTAATGTCTTCCTCGTCATGCTTAACGTGAATTTCCCCCGCCATGCCCTGGAAGGGATTAACCTCAATTAGCTCAGACTTCACCGCCCACTCACAGCAAGCATTGAGATTTTGGAGAATCTTCTTAGCCTGTTCCGTCGTGGTGTTGGTGATAATCCAATCCCGAATGGCTATGGCTTGGGATAACCGGGAATCTTCCAGTCTGGTCAAGAAATTCATGCGCCGCCCATAGTCAATCTTGAGCGTGGTAGGGGCCAACTGGGGGCGCTTAAATTCTCGGTACTTTTCCCACAGCTCCTTTAAATCTGCCTCCGAGCGTTGCTGTCGTAATTCCGCCAACCTGGCCTGGGCTTGGTCAATTTCCCGCTGAGTTTCCCTCAGTCCCCCGCCATACTTGGCCAACGTCTGGTCAAATTGGCCCATGGCAATATCAGCACTGATCAGATTAGCCACTGCTTCAGCTCGTTTTCTGTCGATCGCATTTTCCCAGCGACCCCCAGGCACCGGGGTAAGGGCATAACGTTTCTTCTGAAATGACCATCTAAGCAGGATGGCTCCGTTGTTATTCTGTGGGGTAATTTTCTTGGGCATCGGGCAAAATTCCTCGCAAATTTGAGAACAGCTTGTCCTAAAATCTGCCATAAATCTGCCATAAAAGAAAAAAGCTCTCAGACGATAATCGCTGAAAGCCTTAATATATCTACTTTTCTATAATTTCTGTACGAGTTCTGAAAATCCTCGTGTCGGCGGTTCAAGTCCGCCTCCTGGCATATCAAAACACTAGATACAGCAAGGGTTTTAGCTCGTAAGTTCTTTTTTGTTACGAGGCTATAGTTTGACGCCAAACTAGTCTGGGCGTTCAACTTTTTTGGGTTTTGGCACTGTTGACAATCTACAGATGCAGGGAGCCATACCTATTCCGGAGTTTTGTACGGCTGAATTGTCGGGACTATTTTTCCCCATCCGTAATGGCACTTTCTTTCTCGTCGAAGGAAGAAGCCCCTGCCATTAACCACTGTTGTTGGGGCACCCCAATGGCAATTTCTTGGGATTCAAAAGCTACCCTTACCCTTAGTCGCAATTCCCTGGCCACGTCCCACTGTTCCCCCGGCAGAGTCTTAAGCCAAATACGAATCCGAATGCCCTGGTGAGAAACTTCTTCAATGCCCTTTAGTTCCGGTGCCTGGAGCATTTTGGGATGCCACCATGGATCGTGATATAAACCCAACGCCACCTGTTGCAAAACGGCGATCGCCTTTTTGGGGTCAGCATCAGCCGCCACCATAACGGAATAATCTACCCTGGACCAATCCTTAGTCTGATTACACACCGTACCGATGGCACCGTTAGGAATGGTGACTAAATCCCCGTTCGGACAACGGATACGGGTGACAAATAAATTTGTATCTTCCACCACCCCTTCAAATTCGCCGATTAGCACAAAGTCGTTGATGGCAAAGGCATCGCTCATCAGATTGGAAATGCCAGCAATTAAATCTTTGATTAAATTTTGGGAACCAAAAGACACCGCAAAACCAATAATCCCGGCCCCTGCTAACACCGTCGCCACCGGCACATCGAATAAACTGAGGGAAAAAACTAAAGCTGTAAAAATACAGACCACTAAATTAATGCCCCTAACGGCGCTACTGATGGTGTTAATTCTGATTTTACGTCTAGTGTATTTAGCAGTTTGTAAAATGGCATAGTCACTTTCCAAGGTATGGAAAAAAGATTCAATTAGAAAGTCGGATATTCTAATTAAAATTATGGCGGATAACCAAATTAAAGTGAGGGAAATGGGGGTGCCGGATAATTGTTTACCCAACCTTCTACTATCAGGAAAAACCTGCAACAAAAAAGCACTGCCACGGATCCAAATAATAAATATGAAAAAAATCAATAATCTCCGGCTGAATACCACTTGTTTGAGGCGATTTTTAAGAAAATCGTAAAAATCTTTGCCTTGAAAAAGTTCGAGAATATTTTCAAAAATCTTTTGGTTATCTAAGGAAAAATTAAGCGGCGGATTTTTTTTGCTATCTCCCCGATTAATGTCGCCAAATAATATGGCCTTACAATAGGCGCTCAAATAGTAAAGAAAAATGGCTATCCGGTCTAGGACTTGAAAAGCGAAGGAGTAACGGGGAATTGTGACAATATCGTTGAAAATGGCCGGGTCAATGTGATTGTAGTCAAAATCAGGGTTTTTCTCCTCGGCTTTAATCAAACAATTGATGGCCATCTTGATCAGATAAATTCTATGGCCTAACCAACGATAAATAAATAGTACTGTCAGGGAAACTGTGATCACAACGGAGACAATCACCAAGGCAACTCTGGTTTGTTTTCTTCGAGCTTCCGGTTGGCGTTCTTGCTGGGCCCGCAGTAGAGCATTACGCACCTGGTCTACGGTTTCCGAAGCTAGGTCTTCCGGGGTGAGGGCATATAAGTCAGCATCGGCTTTGGTAATAGTGCGGAGAATTTGGGGGCGGAGATTTTTGTCATCGCTAATTTGAATAATGATCGCCCCATTGAGAATGGAACTAGCAACGCTTAAGGTGTCTGGATCAAAGCCCCGTTGAATAATTTCTTTAAATTTACTTTCAATTCGTTGTTGACGATAAACAATCGGACTTAGGGCGGAGCCTCCTTCTTTATCGGTGTTACCCGTGGGTACAGCAATTAGAAAAATTGGCTCTCCATCCACCCTAACAGTGGTGTAGTCTAGGTTGCCAATGCTACCGGACAAATTTGGATCGAAACCCAAACTAAAAGGCCTATTTTGGACGGGAGAATTAAGATCTATGGGTTCTACTTGATTGATTGCATCTGGTAATTGGCTGAAAAAATTTTGTCCCTGGGCTGTACCTATGGTACAAAAAAAGACGAGGAGAGTAATGGTAATTAATTTGAGCAAATTCAGTCCTTGATGCCAACGAATATAACCTTTGTTATTACTTAGATGAAGTCTGACGACGAATAAATTCCAAAGGGAGATTATCACTGTCGGCAATGAATGTAACTTCATAAATGTGATCACCGATTTGTTGTTGCTGGGGAGCCAAAAGAATTTTTAATGGCTCAACTTGTTCTGGATTGGTTTGATGGGCCTGGCTGAATTTCTGACTGAGACTCGTCAACCATTCCGGTAAACTTTCCACCTGGTCTGTTAAATCAAAAGAGATATGGTAGTAGCCCACATAATGTTCATCGGCGAAGGCATCGGGGGCTGGTTTCGGTTGGGGAATTTGCATTAATTCAATGCGTCCCCCCAGGCCAGTCAACCAGCAGGCTAGGGTATAACCAGTGGTGAACCTTTCTCCCACGGTAAAACCCAATAGTTCATAAAAGGCGATCGCCCGATGAATATTAGCAGTACGAATAGAAATATGGTGCATGATGCTCTATGCTGGGGGAGTTAAGGGGGAATTAACTTTTCAGCGACGCTCAATTCACTACAACCTTACCAATGTCTGAACTGAAAATCCTAATTGTTGACGATGAACCCCACATTGTAATTCTCCTGGAAGAGGTGTTTGAGCTTTTAGAAGAAGATTACGGGGTGGAGTTATTGACCGCCATGGATGGGGAAAAAGCCCTGGCTTTGGCAGTGGAACATCAACCCCAATTGGTGATTTTGGATGTGATGTTACCTAAAATTAGTGGTTTGGCGGTTTGTCAAGGAATTAAGGAAAATCCTGAACTAGCGGGCACTACGGTGATTTTGCTCACTGCCAAAGGGCAACAATTCGATCGCCAGGCCGGGTTGGCGGTGGGGGCGGATTGCTATGTGACTAAACCCTTTCGCCCTAGGGATTTATTGGCCCAAGCGAAGGAAATTCTGGGCATTCATCAAGATTAATCCCCGGTTTTCAGGTATGGCAATCAAAGGGCACTGGCCATTGTTTCCGGGTCGGGACTGAGCCAACGTTTTTTCCAACGGCTAGTGGGCTCCAGTGCGCTCTGACTCTGTTCTGCCCGACGACGGGCCAGGATTACTGCGGCCGGGTCTGTGCCCAGGGGGTCACGGTAGGGGATAGCCGCTTTAGTTTGTAAATGCTCCATTTCCCAGGGGGCAAAGTCTGAAGGGGGCAGAGGTTGGGGGCTAGCCAGGGTGCCCAGGGGCCGACGACGGGGATGGGGCGGTTGGCCGTCCCCCATGGTGACCAAGTGGAGTCCCGCCAGTTGCAAACCACTCCGCACCGCCGCCGCACTGCAATAGGTAGCTAAACGGCCCGTTGGGGCCAGGCGATCGCCAAGATGGCGTAAAAATTCCACCGTCCAGAGTTGGGGGCATTTGGGCGGAGAGAAAGGATCGAGGAAAATGGCATCGGCGTTGATCTGCCGGGGCACAACGGACAGCAAGGTTTGCCGGGCATCCCCGATCGCCAGGTGGGCCGTCAGAAATTCCCTGGTGACCCGTTGACTCTGGGCCAAATCCTGTAAAATTCCCTGCACTAACCCCGGCCAACCCTGGAGGAGTCCATTGGCGATCGCCTGACGGGGTACTTGGCGGTCATTTTCCAAGCCGTAGAGGGTGACGTGGCAATGGGGATTAACCTGCCAAATGGCTGTCAGGGCCGCCGCTGTGTTGTAGCCCAAGCCATAGCAGACATCAATAATAGTTAAGTGGGAGCGTCCCCCTGCCAACTGAGGCAAAAGACAGGGATGAACGAATTTTTCCTCTGCCTCCGCCTTCGCTCCCCGCTGGGAATGGAAAGCTTCCCCAAATTGGGGCGAATAAAACGTAAAAGATCCATCCGCCGTCAACTGGGGAGTAAAGCAAGTGCCTTCGGTCAAGAATTAGCCCTCCTGGCCAGGACGATCCTGAGCTAGTTCTCCTTTCAGGGTGGCAATTTCCTCCGTCAGGCGATCAAGTTCCTTTTTGGCGGTGGCAAAGTCAATGATGTTATTGGAAGCGGTGTCAGTGGTTTTAGCAAGGGGACCGGGCATGGAACGCCGCCATTGGTCTAGCAGTTGATCCACATACTGACGGGCTTCCGTCTCCGTAGTGGTACCCTTTTGGGCCCATTGGCTGGCCCGTTGGTCCCATTCCTGTTGCAAATCTTGGAAAGTGCCCTGGCGTTTTTGCGGATCCTGCAATGTTTCCACCAAAGTAGCGGTGGCCCCCACCGTAATCCGAAAACCTTGCTGGATGGTATCTAACAAAGTGCTGTTGTTGGTAGTCATTGTTACAACGTTGGATAAATTAAGGTCAGGATTGAGTTGTTAATGGCCGTTGAATTGAACAAGAATCCCGTGGATGAACCACGTTTGACCCTAAGCTAAACCAAAATGTCCTGTTTCCGCCACTGGACGGGGCACCAAGCCAGTTTCCCAACAGAGTTTCTGGAAATCTTTGATCAACCCACTCCGCTCAATTTGAGAATACTTATTTAGGTGACCTTTTTGGTTGTAGACCAGCAACAGATCAAGCTCGGGCAGGGTGGCAAAGTGGAGCAGTAAATTAAAAATGTCAATGGGCTGAATTTGATATTCTTCCTTGGAAAAATTGGGATGTCTTTGGGCATCCTGCTTATCACCAAAGCAAAATATGGCCGTCGCAGTTTTACTCCCCCTTTTATCGCTCAGGGTGAGTTTGACTAGATTGTCATTGTGGCGACCAGTCCAAATATAAAGCTTATCCACATTCAGCTTTTTGCCAATTTCCTCAAACAGAGGAGTCATCACCAACTGCACCACCTTTTTCTCTTCCCCGGTCCCTTCCGCTTGCTGGGACTGTTGCAGGAATTCTTCCTTAAATTTTTTCAAGCTCATAGGTTTTTCAATTTCCAGAAGGTTTGAGGCGGTCGGCGATCGCCGTGAGGAACTGATTGGTTAATTCAGGCAACTGGGCTAAATCCTTCACTAGCCTAGTTTTTTCCCCTGGGGACAAGTCCATAATCATGCTAACAATTTGTTGGACTTGGTCCACTGTGGGCAATGTATCTTTGGCTCGACTGAGCTGCTCTTGGTAAAGATCGTCGTGGTCAGTGGCAAAGGGATCGGGGGCAGTGGAAGCCATGGCCGGTTCAGCAAGACCAGGCTCCGTGGGAGAAAAACCTTCCCTAGGGGGCAAATTCCTGCCTTCTGTGGCGGCAAAAAATGGTGGCGGTGGAGGGGGCGCAAACTCAATATGGCCAAGTTCATCCCTGGCATCGGTAAAGGTCTGGACAGCAACCTGGCTCAGTAACTGGTCTTCCCAGGGTAATTTTTGATTCTGGCCGGGGGCTGGGGCTTCTAATTGAAATTTGCGGACAATGAAGTCGGGGGGCAGTCCCCTTAAATACCAGCGGTACATCTCTGCCAATTGGGACTCATCACCATTCCATTGCAGAGCCAACCTATCCTGTATCTGCACGGGGATGCGGCGACGTAACGCTGCAAGAGATTGCCGGGAAAATTCGTCGAGTTGACTCTGTAACGCCTGAAAATCCCTGGCTGTGGCCCGATGGCCTAATTTGACTAATCGGACAATTTCCGGGGCAATCGGTCGGGGCAATCCATTAATTTTGGGAGCTGCTGCCGCCGTTGCCAAACATTTTTGCACTGTCTGGTAGGCGGGACGGTTTTGATCGAGGGGAATCCATTCCACCATCACCCGCTCAAATTGCTTCATTACCGTTACCACTTCCCGATGGAGATGGCGCAGGGGCATTTGGTCAATTTCTTCTAACCCGTTCACCTGGTTAAAGACCTTTTCGTTGTGGCCCTTGACTTCAATCTCGTGGATGCCCAATTGCCGCGCTTTTTGCAAACCAATTAACAAAGCTTGATAGGATGCTTCGGCGCTGGTGACCGAAGCAAGTAACTGTTTGACGCTGGTCCTTTTGCCCGTGGGCAAGAGCAAAATGGCCACCGCCGCTCCCTGACCTTTTTGTCCTAGGGCTTCCCCAGCATAGAACAAAATCGGTACTGACTTACCTGCGCTACTGGGGGGGGGAGAATTAGCCATTGGTGGTGGGG